>CALIMU010000139.1 GCA_938045355.1 uncultured Clostridium sp.
TACTATATATTTAAAATTTAATTTTCCTCTTCTTTTGCTTTCGCATTTTCTCTTTCAACTTTTGTATTTATATTTGTATCAACAAACTCAAATTCCATTTGTGTTGGTTCAATTGAAAGAATTGTTGTATCATCCCCTATTTTTAGAAGTCCTTTACCAACAGTTGCAGTCGCAAGAAAAGATGCCTCTCCTTCACTTAGCTTAAATGTTTCTCTTATATAATCTATTTCTGCATTATCTTGTGCTAAAAATAGTTTTGTATCTGAAGATGTTAAAACAGCTTGAACTGCAGACATTTCATAAAAATCTTGGAATCTTTGTGATACAAGAGCAAGTGAAACATTTCTTTTTCTTGCACGTCTTGCCATTGTATTTAAGAAGTCTACAGCTTCTGGGAATGGTAAAAGCATCCATGCTTCATCAACTATAACTCTCTTCTTATTAGCTTTTTTCTTATCTTCACTATTTTTCTTAACATATTTTTCCCAAACCCATGAAAGCAATATTTGTTGCGCAAGTGGTCTTGCAAATCTTTCTTCTAATTGTGATATATCTAAATTTATAAATGGAACATGATCTCCTAAATCAAATGTTGATTGTCCATCAAAATATGCAAGCTGTCCGCCAAAATCTCTTATATATTGTTTCATAACCTTTAGAAGATAACTAAAATGGAACCTATAATCATCATTTGTTGATTCTTCTGCAGTTTTTTCAAGTCTTCTATACCAACTTCCAAGTGTAGGCATTTTCTTCTTTTTACTTCCCAAGAAGTTATTTGATATACTCTTATCTGATGTATCTTCATATAAGCTTGAAGGATTTGAATTAATACCAAGTGCTCTATATTCTTCTGAAACTACTTCAGATATTATTTGTTTTGTTATTTCATTTACTTCCTTACTTTTTGTACTACCTTTTGCCATTGTAAGTATTGCTTGTGTAACGTCTTCTACCTTACTTTCTACATTTAATACTCTTTTTTCTTTTTGTGTTATTTCATCAAGTACAATTTCTGTTTCTAAATCAAATATATTAATAATTGTTTTTGATGTAGGGCTTATAACAATACTTATTCCTCCAAGTGATTCTGCAACAACCCCATATTCACCTTCAACATCTAGTGCTAATGTTTCTATACCTTGAAGTACATATGATCTTGCTGTTATAACCTTGATTGTAACACCTTTACCTGCTCCTGACTTACCAAATACAACCATATTATAATTAGTAAGATCTTTACTAAAATTATCATAAATTATAGGAAGTCCTGTTTGTAGGTTAAACCCTAAAGGTATACCAGTATTATGTCCTACCATCGAATTAAAAAATGGAAATACTGTTCCCATACTATTTCTATCAAAAGTATGATATGTATTTATCTTATTTTCATTATATGGCATATTTGATATAAATGCTTCATCTTGAAGTGCCCAAGCCGGTTTTAATGTAAGAAGTGTTTTCCCCATTACAGATGATAATTTTTCTGTAGATGTATCTAAATCTTCCTTACTATATGAAAATAATGTTGTTATAATTGATGCTGAGAATACGCTATTATAACCTGCTTCAATCTGGTCTCTTAATTGTTCTAATTCTGCTTTTTTATTTGAAAGAGTTCTTGCACGGTTAACATCCCCTCTATCTTCTGCAACAATTATTTCTGATACTATTTCTGTTATTTCCTTATTTAAATCTGTTTGTGATTTTCCGAGGTGCTATAGGCTTTATAAACACAGATGTATTTGCATCACCAAAAATATACATTTCTCTTAATAATTCTGGAAAAACGGCAGTTCTAGGAAGTGTAGATACTATCATTGTTCTTGCATATCTAGTTGTGTTTGATGCTATCTCTAAATGGTTCGTATATGATGCATCTATTCCGTCCTGGTGCAATTAAATCTTTTAAATCTTTTACGTTTCTCCTTATTGCACCCTTATCTTCACTCTTTTTAATTTTTTCTGCTTCATTCTTTTTATTAAAAAATAACATCTCTACCTTCCTTTTTTATTTCTTTAATTTTCCGTTCATCATCTAATTCTGCTTCATCTATTATATTTTGTGCATCTTTATATAGATTTTCTTCAAATGATGATTTATATTGTTCTAATGTAATTTTTGCCTTTTCTTTTATTTTTTCTTTCTTATTCTTTTCTAATTCTTCTATTTCTTTTTTTCTCTTCTTATCTGCTTTTGTTATACTTTGTGTTGCAAGTTCTATACCTTGAATATTAATTTCTTCTTGTAACATTCTCTTTCTCTTATTAAGTACATCTTGTGAAGTTGTGTATAATTTATCTGCTTCATTTTCAAGATAATTTTTCAAGTTTATATTTTCAAGTTCATCTCTATTAAAGGCATTAAATAATAATTCTACTAATTCTTCTGAATTTAGAACTCTTGATGATATTGATGAACCTCTAAGAGCATTTGAAATATTATTACATCTTGTAAATAATTCTGAAAATATTATTGATTCTTTTTCTTCTTGTGTATAATTTTCCGCTCTTTGTCCTAATTCTTCCGCAAAATATGATACAACTATAAATGTTTTTTGTTCTAGAACATTTCTATTTCTATTTAATCTTTCAGTATATACTAATGTATCTTGAGCATATTCCCAAAGTCTACGTTTATTATTATATAAATATTCATATTTCTTGTATTTTTCATCTTGTGATGTAGCTAATGCTTTTTTCATTTTTTCTGCAAGATCATCTATTTCTTTCTTAAATGTTTCTGTTCTTTCCTTATAATCTTTTATTATATCTGTAAAATTTAAACTTCTTGTTTGTACATAAAGTTGAACTGGATTTTTAAGAGTATTTAAAAATTGTAAAAAACCTTCTTCAATAGCAAGTTTTTCTCTTTCAGATCTAAGGTCAAAGTTAACACCATTACAAAGAAGTACCATTATAAATTCTTTTCTTTCTTTTCTAACAATCATTCCATTATCTACAGAATCAAAACCTAAGAAATCATGAATTCTCTCTCTTTTTAAAACACCGTGAAATCTACCAAAATCTTCTCTTTTTGCTTTTTCACTTCCGGTCTATAACTTCATCTATTGTTTCTTCTTCATCTGTTTTCTTACTTTTTAATACCATTCTTATAACAAATACTACAACTTCAATAAAAATTGCAAATACTAATATAAGAATTAGTAACATCATTATCTCACTCACTATTATTCCTCCTCACTATATATCTTAAGTGATCTTCTTCCTTTGAATACATAATATCTAAATACAATATTATATAAATACTCTCCTTGTATTTCTTTAGTTATTGGAATCCCTGGTATATACATAACTGGAAATGTTCCTATTATAAATCCTAAAAGTCCAAATATCCCAACAAGAATAAACATTCCTACTTGAAAATTAAGTAAAAGTGGTATAACACCTATAATTACACCAACCATAATACCTATTACTGTAGATATTAATGATCTAATAGAAAATATTACAAATATTCTAGTTTCATTTTGTTTTTTTCTTGGTATTTCATGCTTTCTCACTACTTTTCTCCTAAATCAAATTTAAATAAAATAATTTAAAACTATTTCTTAAACTTTTGCTACCATTTCTGAAATAGTTTTTACTATAAAACTCCATATTGGATATGCTGAAACAAACACAAAAGATGCAATTACAAATCCAAAAAATTGCATTTTTAATTTTGCGATTTCTTGACCTTTTCCGTGATGCTGCAACAAATTTCATACCAAATATTATTGATACTGCAACACAAACTATCATTCCAACACTTATAACAAGATCTCCTATTGGTTTTAATTGTTCTGCAAATTTATCTCCCATAGCTTTTGCATCAATCCCACCATCTGTTTTCTTACCTGCTTGATCAAAATTCTTAACTGCTGTTATTACATTTTGTATACTAAAATTTGAATTGCTACTATCACCTGTACTTTTTGTATCTGTCTTTGCATAAGTCATTCCATTCATTAATATCACAAACATTATGACACTAATTACTATTGAAAATATTCTACTTATTTTTATACTTTTATAATCCTTCATGTTATATTCCTCTTATCTTATTATATTCTACTATATTATATTAAACATATATTGTTTTATCAATTAAAACTATCATTTTATAACATTTCTTTGCCTTTTTTTATTTATTTGTAATATTTCTTTTTTTGAGATATTTTTTAAACATTTTCATTACAAGAAATACATAAAATTTGACAATTTCTACTTTAAAATATATTATTATATATGTAGTTAAATACTTAAACTACACAACGTTGTGTAACTAATTTTTTAGTAACATCATAAATTTTCAAGGAGGAAAATATGAAGAAAAATATAATCAAAATGGGAATAGCTTTATTTTTCGTTTTACTTGTAGTAGCAAACTTTGCTTTAGCAAACTCAGGTATTAAAGTTCCTACAATTAAGCAAGTACAAGGTGGTAAGGCTGAATCATTAGTTGGTCAAATATTAGGTATTTTACAATTCGTAGCAGTTGCAATAGCATTAGCTATGTTATTAGTAATTGGTATTAAATACATTACAGCTTCACCAGAAGGAAAAGCTGATATTAAAGGTACAGCAATTGCTTACTTAATTGGTGCTGTTTGTATATTTGCAGCAGTTGGTATACTTAATGGTATTAAAGACATTGTTGAAAAACTTAACTCAGGAAACTAAAAAAAGAGAAAAAGAAAAGAACTTCCGTAAAAGGAAGTCCTTTTTTTATTCTTTCATCTTAAACTCTAATATCAATTTTATAACTGTAGTTGGAGCTATTATTAATAATGAACCTACTGCAAATCCTACTGCTGCAGATTTTAAGTCACTCTTCTTTTCAGCAGTTGTTGATGTAACTGCCATTATACCCGCTATCATTATAGCTGCAAATAAAAATGCAACACCAATCCATTGTATGTATCCGAAGTATTTCTGATCCTATTTCATTTATTTTACTATCACTTGAATCTCCAGGTTTTAGCTTACTTATAATCCCATCATAATCAGTTGCATATAATCTAATTATAACTGGAAATATAGATAATAACAATATTGCTAAAACCAATAATGTCTTTTTTATCTTTTTATTCATTTGTAACTCCTATTAACTTAAACTGCATTTTTAAACTGTATTGCAATTTTTTGTATAAATGTAAGTATTGTAGTTGCCCCAAATATACAAATTGCTCCAAATATATAATTCATTGCAACATTTTTAAAATCAGGTTTTTCTTTATCTGATTTCAAAATAAATCTAATACCTATAATTACTAACATTATAAGACCTACAGCTATACCTATAAGTTGTAATAATTCTAATAATGTTTTAGATACGCCTATAATTGTCCTTGCTGCTTTTGAACTTGTATCTATATTTCCATCTAAAGTTGCAATTGTATTTGCTTGTGTTGTACCTTGTGGTGCTTGTGTTGTAGTAGCTCCTAATACACTATTTGAAATTATCACCAATTGCATAAGAACCATAAATATAACTACAACTTTTCTCAAAGTTTTCTTTTTCATTAAAACTCTCCTAACCTATAATATAATACCTATATATTATACTATATTATTCATATTTTTTCAAATCTTCAAATAATAGATAGTACAAGTTCTATTCTCACACTATCTATTATCATTGAACATTATTTTTTTCTACTTTTTCTTGTTATCTTTCTCAATTTATTTTGATATATATACATTACCCCACATAATATTGATATTGCAAATATACCTATTACAGCTTTGATATTACTTTCCCCTGATTTTGGCAGATCTTTATCAACTTTTGGAATTGTTGTACCATTTGTTCCACCATTATTTCCATTTATTCCTGTAAGTCCAATTCCTCTTCCTGATGGATTATTATTATTTGTTCCTGGTACATTTCTACTATTAAATATATTAGTAGAATTATTGTTTGGATCTCCTGTTAGAACTCTTCCATTATATATATATTGGTTAGTTGTTCCACCATTGTTTCCATTTCCATTATTATTTCTTCCATTGTTATTTCCATTGTTATTAGATCCATTTGGTATATATCTTCCACTATTATTTCCTCCTGAATTATTACCACCATTATTGTTGTTATTTCCAGGATTATTATTATTTCCGCTATTGTTTCCATTATTGCCTGAATTATTATTATCAACTTCTTTTCTTAACCATTTAGCCTTATACTTAATTATTCCACCTGTAGAAGCTTTCCAATCTGGTTCCCATCCAACAAATTGATATCCATCTTTACTTGGTTGTACATATGTTAAGAATAATGTCCCATTATCTACTTCAAAAACAACAGGGTATCTCCATTTTCCTCCATCAAGATCAAATATTATTCTTGTTCTACCTTTTTTTACAGTGCTTTCATCATAATCTGATTGTGATATGTTATCATATTTCGGATCATAAATCTTAATATTATCTGGTAGATTTGGGAATATTGTATGTCCTGTGCCATCATCTCCCGGATTATTTCCACCATTATTTCCATTTCCATTATTATTCCCTCCATTATTGTTTCCACCATTATTATCTTTCTTATCATTATCACCATTACTTGGATATTCTTGATTTTCACCACTTTCATCTTTTTTTACCCAATCTGCAGTATATGTAGTGTCTGAATATATTGGTAATGAAACGTTTGGTGTCCATCCATTAAATCTAAATCCTTTTCTTTCCGGATTTTTCAAAGGAGCATTTGGTGCTGTTCCAGCGTCTATAACTGAACTTTCATTATAATTAGTATCAGATCCTGGTGCTGTAAATGTTGCTCTTACTTTTTCTCTTTCCCATATAGCTCTTATTTCCATATTACTATTTAAAGGTTCATTTTCTGATACTGACCACCCCTTAAATTTATAACCTAATTTTGTTGGAACTGTTGCTCTTATTCTGCTTAATCCTGATGCATTTACTGGGTCAGACAATCTTGTACCTTGACTTATATATAATTTTTCCCCATTTTGCATTAATGTACTTTTTCCACCATCTAAATTTGCTGTTAATTCTACAACATTTCCTGCAGGTCTTGGTACATCTTCTAATATTGCTTTTATTTCCATATTATCTGTTACAACTGTATCTAAACTTGGAGACCATCCTACTAATCTTTTTCCTTCTGGTAAATTTACATTATCTAATCCTAAAGGCTTATTACCTGCAATTACCAATTCTTGCCCTATAACCTGTTTATTAGGACTTTCTGTATAGTAAGTTACTGTCTTGTATTTTAACCATTCTTCTTTATTCATTAATGTTGTTAAAACCAAATCATTTGTAAATATTCTAGATGTTGATGGTGCAGGCATAAAATATGTTTCAATTTTTTTACCTTTATCATCTTTAAAGTCTGTAGAATATCCTGGCATCCTTGGTATAACTTTACCTATACGTTTTGCTATTGTAGTTCCTATTTGCATTTCACCAAAGTTATGCATATATCCTAAATCTTCATCTATTACTTTTAAAGCAGCCTTATATTTCTTATCTTTATATGGTTCATAATATACATATGGAGCACTCGAATTTTCACTATGACCATATCTTATCTCAGCTTTTGCAGTTTTTTCTGTTATAACTGTATCTTTATAAAATTCACGTCCTTGAGGATTTATATCCCATCCTAAAAACCTATATTTTGTTTCTGTACTACTAAAATCACTGTCATAATTTGCAGGCCCTGTACCAGCCCATAAATTTAATGGGAATTTTGAACCTTTTGGTATATAAAATGTTGCTTCATTATTTCCATAAGAAGTATATCCTTTAGACATAAGTTCTAATATTTTCTTTTGACTCTTAAATGTTATTTTTACATATTTTCCCTTATTTTTTTCTAGTAATGTTTGTGCTTTTCCTGGTGTATTAGAATCAATATCTGTTCTTGGTGTTATTATTTCAGCTCCTTCTGGATTATATGCATATATTACTGCCCTATAACCTATATTTCCTGGATTTGATTCTACTCCTTCATATGCAAATATAGACTTATTTTGTGCTGATATATCACTTGTTCTTGTATTATATAAATTATTTCTTCCAGGTAAAATACTTCTTCCTCCATATGGTGCTGCATCTTTAGAAGTATAATCTGTCATGAATTCTAAAGTTCCTTCTCCATAATTCTTATTACTTCCAGATGTAACGATTTTATCATAAACTAATTTTATCTTACCTATTAAAGATAATTTGTCCTTATACAAACCATTTTCATCTTTTTGCATAAATAATGTATCAACCCCATATTCTGCCCTGTATAATTCTTTTAATTTATCTTCAAATGTTTTAAAATTATTACTTGCTATATCTGCTGTCCATTCTCTTATTCCATTATTTAAATCATATACTCCTGTTTCATTTCCAAATGTTGCAGATGATGAATTTGCTATGTCTGATGTACTTGTAGTATTTGGACTATAATTTGTATTTGCAAGTCCTGTTAAATAATATAATGCCCCATATTCTGTATTTCTTGGCAGACTTGTATGTTGCATTGTATAATCAAGTCCATATTGATTATTATCTCTTACCATTCTATCAATATTATAGAATGCTTGATAATGTTGTTCTGACTTTGATATTGTATTATTAGGTGCAAATCTTCCATCTGTACCTATCATGTATTTAGAAATCCAGAAACCTTTTCTTTGTGTTCCACCTTTTCCAAATGCTTCATGTATTCTAAATCCTTTAGATTTAAGAGTTTCATGATTTGGTACAAATTCTTTTTCCATCTTCCAATATGGTGTTTTTACTGCACTTTCGTCTGTCATTGTTTCCATATCTGATCCGACAAACCCCTTATCTGTATAATAACCTTTTATATTATTTTGACTTGAATCTGTATAATATGTAATCCTATATGCAAATCTTGGTATCCATACCCAATAACTTCCATCTTTTGTTTTTGCATTTGCCATTCTACCTGCATAATAATCATACCATTTTTCTGGATTTACTAAAGGATCTTGTACTTCTTTTTCAACTCCATTTTCCCATGTAATTGCTGTCATATCTGCAAATAATATAGGAAGTGATGGTTCTCTTCTAAACTCATTAATATTTAATATAGTGTTTTGTCCTTCTTGTTCTATTGGTGCATTAAATAATATATTATATCCTTGTATAACTTCATTTGCGCCCCCATTATATAATGTTACAATTATATAACTAAAAACAAATGTAATTAAAAATAATTTTAATATTCCTTTTTTTAACATCAAACATTCTCCTTTATACATAATATCAATTTAACTATATCATACCAATTCTTCTTTGTTAAATTATATTTAATTTTTGTTACATAAGATACGAAAAAGACATACATATTAATTTATGTATGTCTTTTTTAGTTTACTTTATTGCATCTGGTCCTGGAATCTTGAAAATTGTAACTTCCATTGCACCTCTCTTGCTCATTTCATTTACCATAACCATATCAACATGGCCTCCTGTCTTACCTGCTTCTAATATAAAAGCTGCTGACCCATCTTTACCATTCATTGAGTAAATATCATTCTTAAGAAGTCTCTTTCTTACCTTTAATCCATAGCCGAATTCAACTCCCTCTGATTCATTTCTTCCTCCTACATGTACATTTGCATCCCATGTTCTTGGAACAAAACAGATCAAATAGAAACCTGGATGTAAATAAGCATCAATATCTTTAGCTTGTTCACCTATCATTAGATTAGCACTGTATATTCTTTCTCCTTGAAATTTAAATACATCCAAATCAATTTCTTGGTACTTTCCAGTAAATGGTAAAGCCTTTTTCTCAACCACTTTTAAGTCTAACATTCCTGTCGTATCAACTTCATCATATTTAACGTCAGACCCACTTTTGCTTGCGCTTCTTTGTGGATCCATTTTGTAATCTTTCTTCCCTTTTGCTGAATCAGTATTAAGCTTACCATCCATCGTATCATTGATGGTTTTATTTACTTTGTTTTGTATATTATTTTGTATCGCATTCTTTGCCCCTTCAGTGAGCCGTTTCCCAAAATCACTGATCCAACCAGCCTTTACTGGTGATGAAACCATTGTTACTAATAATAAGATTCCTAACATTTTTTGTTTTCTAGTCATTTTGACCATCTCCTTTTTTATTTTTTAAAATTTTTTAAATAATAAACGACCAATTTTTATAATGAATGACTTTACATTCATCTCTTATGCTTATATAATATCACATTACACTAATTATGTAAAGCCTTTTTATGTATTTTTTTATATGTTTTCTAAAAAAAAGAACTCTAAAATAATTAGAGTTCTCTTCTTTTAGAAAGTTTTTAAGTATTTTTTAGACTACTTTTGTCTTCTCTTTCTTATTATCATCACTATTACAACTCCT
>CALIMU010000140.1 GCA_938045355.1 uncultured Clostridium sp.
ATTGAAGTAATAGAAATATTTAGTATTATATGCGAATGTGTTACATCTTTAGAAATATTTCATGAAGAAGAAAAAATAATAATTGACGATTCAAAAGTAAAAGAAACAAAGAAAAAAAATAATAATGGAACTAAAAAACAAACTAAAAAAACAACTACAAAATCTAAAAAAGAAGGAAAATAGTATATAAGTGAATATGAGTCTTAAGTTTTAAATATATTTAATATAATAAGCTTTAAGACTCATATTATATTATTATTTATTATTATAATAAAAAAGTAAAAAAAGATTTGAAATTTTATTGACAAATAGTTATTCATATTGTATTATATATGAGTAGCAGCAAGGGCTATTAGCTCAGTAGGTTAGAGCACTTGACTTTTAATCAAGGTGTCCCGCGTTCGAGTCGCGGATAGCTCACCAGCTCCAAAAGGAGTTGCTGGCCCATTGGTCAAGGGGTTAAGACATCGCCCTTTCACGGCGGAGACATGGGTTCGAATCCCGTATGGGTCACCATTGCCACTGTAGCTCAGATGGTAGAGCAACTGACTTGTAATCAGTAGGTCATCAGTTCGATTCTGATCAGTGGCTCCAATGGAGATATGACATATCTTATGGTATGTCTTTTTTTTATGTTAAAAAAGATAATAAGAGTTTTATTAAAATTAAAAGCAATAAATTGAAAGAATATAAAGAATATAATGATAGAAAACATATTATGATAGATAATATGAAATAATATATAAGATTAATGAAAAAGAAAAAATAAAAAAATCCGAGATTATATTCGGATCTTTTTATTTTGTAATCTTAAAGAATTTAATATAACTGTTAAACTACTAAATATCATAGCAATACTTGCAAACATTGGTGTTATAGAAATACCAAAAGGTTTAAATATACCAATTGCAAGAGGTATCATAAGAGCATTGTAGAAAAATGCCCAGAATAGGTTTTCTTTTATTGTAGTTAATGTATATTTACTTATTTGTATAAGTTTTATTATGCCTTCTAAATTATTGTTTAAAAGTATAACATTTGCAGAATCTATGGCAATATCTGTACCACTTTTAACACTTACACCAATATCTGAGTTTATAAGTGCGATACTATCATTAATTCCATCACCACACATCATAACAACTTGTTTTTCTTCTTTTAATTTAGTTATTATATTTGCTTTATCTTGTGGGAGTACATTAGAGATTATTTTTGATATTCCTAAAGTATTTCCGAACTTTTTCTGCAACAATATCATTATCACCTGTAAGCATTATAGTTTGGATATTGCTTTTATTTAATCTTGATATAATATCTTTACTATTATCTCTTAAGATATCATTTACTCCAATAAGACCAATTATATTATTATTTTTAATTACATATATAATACTATTATTATCATTAGATAAGTTGTTTTCATCTAATATATGGTTATTTTCTATATTAATATTATATTTAGACAAAATTTTTCTATTTCCAAGTATTATAGTTGAATTTTCTATAATTCCTTTTATTCCATAACCTGGGATATTTTCAAAATTTTTAACTTCTTTAATTTGTATATTATTATTTTGCATATATTCAGAAAATGCTGTTGAGATTGGATGTGATGATTGTAATTCTAAACTTCCAGCAAGTGTTATTAGTTCATTATCATTTAAATTACTATAATTATATATTTTAGATATTTTTAATTTACCATATGTTAGAGTACCTGTTTTATCAAATACAACAGTTGTTACTTTAGAAGCTTTTTCTAAAATTTCACTATTTTTTATAAGAATACCATTTTTAGCACATATTCCTTCACTCACAATTATAGCAAGAGGGGTTGCAAGTCCTAAACTACATGGACATGCAATTACAAGAATTGTTATAAATGTGATGATTGAATCATTAAAAGAATATCCTAATAATATATATGATAAAAATGATAATAATGCAATTATAATTATTATAGGGACAAAATATCCGAGATATTTTATCTGCAAGTTTAGCTATATGTGGTTTTGTATTTCCGAGCTTCAATTACAAGTCTAACTATTTCTGAAATAGTAGAATCTTTTCCAATTTTTTCAGCTTTGTATTTAATTATACCATCATAATTTAAACTTCCTGCAATAACTTTTTTACCTAAATCTTTTAAAATAGGGATACTTTCACCTGTTATAAATGATTCATCAAAATGTGCATGTCCGTTCTACAATTTCTCCATCTACTGCAATCTTTTGACCAGGTTTTGCAATTAAAATATCTCCTTTTTTTATTTCATCAAGAGTGATTATAGTTTCTATTCCATTTCTTATTATAGTTGCAGTTTCTGGTGTTATTTCTACAAGTTTTTGAATTTCTTTTCTAGTTTTAACCTTATTCTTTTCATCAATATATCTTCCGAAGTTTTACAAAATATATTATTATTGCAGAAGATTCGAAATATAGGTTCATCACAAGATGGTGATTATTATTAAAAACTATATGATACATATTATATATACTATATATAAGTCCTGTTATGACACCTATTGAAACAAGTGTATCCATATTTGGCATTTTGTGTATTAAATTATTATAACCACTTTTTAAAATATCAAATCCATATATTAGAAATGGTATTGTTAGAATAAAAAGTGTGGTTGAATATATTTTTGAGCTTTTATGTGGTTCTAATATTTCAGGTAATGGTAAATTTATCATATGCCCCATAGATATATACATTAATATGATTGCGAGAATAGAAAAAAGTATAAACAATAATTTTTCGCTTTTTTTCTTTTTCTCTACATTAAAGTTTTTAAAAAGTCCTAAACTCTTATAACCAGATTTTTCAATATATTTTTCTATTTTAGGTATATCTAAAATCTTTTCATCATATGTAATTGTTGCATTTGCCATTACAAGATTTACCTTTGCATCAAAAATACCATTTTGCTTATTTAAATATTTTTCGATACCATTTGAACATGCACTACAACTCATACCTCCAATTGATAATATTATGGTTTTCATTATAATACCTCCAATATATCATAACCTAGATCTTCTAAGGTTTCTTTTATCACATCAATATTTAAATTTTTGATATCATTTGTTCCTATTTCTACAATTCCAGTATTATAGTTTGCATTTACTGATTCTACATTTTCAATATTTTTTAAAACATTTTCAACTCTGTTTTCACATCCAGTACATGACATACCAGAAATTCTTATTTCTATTTTATTATTTTTTTCCATTATTATTAATCTCCTTTGTAATTATTATTTATTAATTATTAAATTTTTTAAAAAGCGATACTACTTCTTCCATTGATGAAGTATCATTATTTTTTAAATCATTTTCTATACATGAATGTATATGTTTTTCTAATATATGATTTGATAAGCTTTTTACTGAGTTTTTTATTGCAGATAATTGTATTAAAATATCATTACAATATTTATCATCACATATCATATTATTAATTCCGATTTAATTGCCCTATAATCCTATTTATCCTGTTAGTTATAGTTTTCTTTTCTTCATCTGTTCTAATAGTTTTTCTATTATTACTAGAAGAGATAGGATTATGTATGCAATGCAATTTGTTATTTTTAATATTTTTTGTATCCATAATTTTCCTTTCTATATAATTGATATAACTTATTATATACCTATAGGGGTATATTGTAAATAGATATAATATTAAAATTATTGTTAAATTTAAAAATTGTATATGATATAATTTAAATATAATAAGTTTAGATAAAGGAGGAATATATGAATAAGTTTTTAAAAGGAGTAATAACATTACTTATTATATTTGTTATAGCAGAAGGGGCAATAATTGGATATGATTTATATCAAAAACATATGAATAATAAGAAAGAAGATGATTCTAAGTCTAAAATAGAAAAAAATGAAGATAAAGAAAAGGATAAAGAATTAGATAATAAGAAAAGAGAAAAAAAGAATAAGGATGAAGAAGAATATGATAAGATAATATCATCTAGAAGAAAATTAGAAAACTTACCAACAGATTATAATATAACAGAAGCGTTAAAAGATAAAAGTGTTTTAGTAAATAGTAGTAAGATATATAATAAGAAAGAACTTGAAAAGTTTATAACAGCTTTTAATAATAAGAAAAAATATAGTATAAGAGTGGTAAATTATACTAAAGAAGGTAAAGCCCTTATAGCAGACCTATACACAAATGGAAATGGTAAAATAGAAGGATATTTTGATAATAAGAGAGATATTAGATATTCAAGTTATGAAAATAATAAGATTGTTAAAAAAGTATTTAATAATATAGAAAAAGAAGAACAAGAAGAAAATACGATAATTGTATTAAAAGGTGAAAATATAGATGAATTATACCTATTAAGATATAATAATAAAGCTATACCTGTTGAATATAATTCAGAATATACACTAAATATTATAAGAAAAGAAGATGATTCTAATATAAAAAGAGAACTAATAACAGACAAAAACTTTGAACAAAAACATGGATATAATGTGTATTATTATGGTATAGAAAAAGTAAAAGTTCTACAAAATGGAAAAGAAGTAGATTTAAAAGAAGCTATATTAAAAGATAATAAAATAATGGAGAAAATAGTAGCAAAAGCAGAAAAAGACACGGGACTTGGAATAGTTAAAAATTATGGAATGTATAATGATGGGGGAACTGCAGAATATACATATAAT
>CALIMU010000141.1 GCA_938045355.1 uncultured Clostridium sp.
ATTAAATATAATATTTATTAAATTTATCATTATAAATTTTAATACTCATCTTTAAGATTTTTATATTTTTTATACATTAATGTTAAAACAAATATTATCACTGTAACTAAATAAAATTTAGTTGAACCCTCTTCTTGTAAATTATTCATCATTATTGCAAGTAATAATGCCATTGCGCAATATGTAAAATACTGTTTTGAACTATTTGCTAAATATATTGGAATACATAGATACATTATATATATAATCACAACTTTTATAAGTGTATTAACAAATACCATTAAATTTAAAACCATAAATCCTTGTTCTAATATTCCAGCAATTAACCCTATTGCAAGTATGCTTAGATCATTTCCAATTGCATTAGATATATAGTTAAATTTCAATTTATCTCTTTCTTTAATAGTTTTGGCTCTTGTTAATGTAAAATTATTTATACCTGTAAAATAATTATACATAGCATAATATGTTGATATAAATAGTATTACTAATAAAGGTTCTGTAGCTATTGATTTTATTGATTCTGAATTATCAAATTCCCAGCTATAAAATAAATTATCACTATGAGATATTGCTCCATTACTATCTTGTCCTATAATACCAAATTTCATTCCTATTAAGATTATAAGTGCTATTCTAAAAAATAATAATAAATATTTAAAGATCTTTTTATGTTTATATATAAATTTCTTTATAGGATTTTCTTCTTTTTTCCTCATATCTATTCTTTTCCTTTTGTTATTTTACTTACTTTTCCATTTTCCAGTTCTATTACTTCATCACATTCTTCTAATATCTCATCATTTATATGTGTAACAATTATTATTAATTTTCCTTTTTTCTTTTCTTCAATCAATAATTCCTTTACTTTTATAACTGCTTTTTTATCTAATGCATTAAATGGTTCATCTAATAATATATTTTGTGGATTATGCATAAATGCTTGTATTAATGCAACTTTTTGTTTTGTACCAAGTGATAATTCTGAAAACCTCTTTTCCTTGTATTCTTCTATTTCAAAGTATTTATACCATTTATCTAAATCTATATCTTTGTTATTTTCTGACATTTTCTTTAAATATTCTAAATTTTCATTTATTGTATATTCATTAACCATTACTGGATTTTCTATTATTATCCCTGCATTTTCTATATAATTATTATTTTTTCTTATTTCTTTCCCGTTTTGAAATACTTTACCACTTGTAAGCTTATTATATCCTGATAAAGCTTTTAATATAAGTGATTTACCACTTCCATTTGCTCCTATTATTGCATACATTTTTCCATCTTCAAACTTTAAATTTATATCACTAAGTACCTCTAAATTTTTATACTTTTTATATCCATTTATTATTTCTAACATTATTTTTTCCTTCCTTTTCTTATTTAATTTAATCTGATTTTAAGTTAATTATACTTTTTTCTAATCTATATCTACCTTTTTCTTATTTATATAATAAAACAATATTATTAATCCTATCATACCTGGTAAAGGATTAAATATAGTATTTTCTAAATCACCATAGTTTGCATATACAAGATAATATCCTGGCATATAACTTAATATATCAAGTCTTACTCCTAAAATTGTATATAATATTAAATCTCTTACTATTATATGTGCAATCCACATTAATA
>CALIMU010000142.1 GCA_938045355.1 uncultured Clostridium sp.
GGCTTTTAAAAGGCCTATTTTTTCTATATTATTAATATTTTAGTTATAGTAAAATATTAATAATTGATATATAATACTATTATATTAGGATAGGGGAAAACAATGGGAAAAACCAAAAAAAATACAAATGAATGTATTAAAGTTTTAGAAACAGTAAAATTAGCTTTAGCACATATAAATAAATATAAGCTAATTTATTTTATAAATGCATCAATATTACAAATATTTATAACAATAGTAGGTAAGTTTTTACTTCGGAGGAGTATTTAAACTTATATTACTTTCTATAAAACAGATTAATTTAAATCAAAAAACATTATTACTTATATTATCAAATCCAGTAAGTATATTATTATCAATGGTATATGTACTTATATTTGCGTTTTTTGTATATTTAGAATTTTCACTACTTACACTTATGATTTATGGTAGTATAAACAATAATCATTTTTCGTGGAAGACAGCAGTAAAAAAGACATTATTTAAAACAAGAAAACTATTTGGACCACAAATGATATTATTTATACTATATATATTGGCAATAATACCAATTTCAAATCTAGGATTAAATAGTATTATTTTGGAAAAAATACATATACCAGATTTTCTTATAGCAGAAGGGACAAAAACAGGTTTAGGTTTTATACTTATATCTGCAGCATATATAATACTTATATATATAAATTATAGGCTGTTTTTTTTACTTCCACTTGTTGCAAGTAATAATAATTCACTTTTTAAAAATTCACTTTTAAGTTTAAAAATAACAAAAATTGAAAAACTTAGAGTTCCACTTACATTTTTAGTTATAGGAATATTATTATTTGGGATGTATTTAATTACAGGATTTTTAATTACAATTATATTTAATATTATAGATCCACAAGCTAAAAATATGATTTTAACCTTAATATTTACTACAATAATTAAAGTATTAAAACTTATGTTTATACTTTTTACTAAAATTGCAATGATAACAGCAATTGTTGTTATAATAGAAAAAAATAAGGCATTTGCAGATGATATTGTAAACCATACACCAGAAGATAGTTTTAAAACAAAAACTAGAATATTTTGGGGAATCATCATCCTTATAGGATATATTATATATAATGGACTTTTAATTACAAATAATGAGCTAAATGAATCAGTATATGCAATATCACATAGAGGTGATGTTACAAATGCAGTTGAAAATTCTTTAGAGGCACTTGAAAATGCAAACAAAAAAGGGGCAGATTTTGTTGAAATGGATATTGTTTTAACAAAAGATAATAAGTTTGTAGTATCACATGATTTTAATTTAAAAAGACTTGGAAATAAGAATTCATATATACGTAATTTAAATTTAAATGAAATAGATGGTGTAAGAACAAGACAAAATGGATTTGAAAGTGAATTCATATCTTTTGATAAATATGCTAAGAAGGCAAAACAACTTCGGACAAAAATTATTAGTTGAAGTAAAAATGTATGGTAGAGAACCAAGTAATATGGCAAATATAGTTGCAGATAAATTTAAAGAGTTAGGTATTGAAAAAGACTGTATGGTAGTTTCATTTGATCTTAAATTAATGGAAGAAGTTAAAAAGATATTACCAGAATTAAAGACAGGATATATAATGCCACTTCTTTTGGGAGACCTTCCAGATACAAATGTTGATTTTTATGCATTAGAAGATTTTTCATATAATGAGAAAATTGCAATACAAGCAAAGATTAAAAAGAAGAAACTTTTGATATGGACTGTAAATGATATTATAAAAATAAGGAAATATTTAAGACAACCTGTAGATGGAATAATAACAGATGAACTTGAAGAATTAAAGGAAGAAAAGAAATATCTTAAAGAAAATAATACATATTTTGATAAATATATAAGGATTATAACAAATGTATAATATATAATCCTAAAAAGGAGTGATTATGAGTAAACTTATAACTAAAATACAAAATAGGCTAAAGAATAAAATAAAAAAAACAATTATACTGCCAGAAGCAGAGGATGAAAGGGTGTTAAAAGCGGTACTTAGGGTATTAGAAGATGGTATAGTTAATATTATTCTTGTAGGAAATAATGATAAAATATTAAAAGATTTAAATAATGACAATGTTAATGAAAAAAGTTTAGATATATATAGATATATCAAAGATAGAAGTTTAAAAATATATGATGTAGAAAAAGAAGAAACATTATATAACAAACTTTCTACATACCTATATGATTTAAGAAAACACAAAGGTTTAACTCTAGAAGAAGCAGAAAAGCTTGCAAAAGATGAAGTGTATTTTGGTATACTTATGCTTAAAAAAGGACTTGCAGATGGACTTGTATCTGGTGCTATACATTCAACAAAAGATACATTAAGACCAACACTTCAAATAATAGGTGTAGATAAGAATAAGAGTAATATTGTATCATCATTTTTTATAATGGAAATGCCTGAAAATAGGGATAATACTAAAAATATATTAAAATATGATGAATATATATTCTCAGATGCTGGGCTTGTAGAAAATCCTACAGAAGACCAATTAGTAGATATTGCAAAAGCATCAAGAAATAGTTATGAAAATATAATAGGTGAAACTAGCTATACTGCGATGTTATCATATTCTACAATGGGAAGTGCTTCATCACCTTTAGTAGAAAAGGTTCAAAATGCTACAAGAAAGTTAAAGGAAGAAAATATACCTAATGTAGATGGTGAATTACAATTAGATGCAGCAATAATGGAAGATATTGCTAAAAGTAAAGCAAAGGGAAGTATGGTTGCAGGTAAAGCAAATACACTAATATTTCCAGACCTTAATGCAGGTAATATTGGGTATAAGCTTGTACAAAGATTTGCAAATGCTAATGCATATGGTCCATTATGTCAAGGACTAAATATACCTGTAAATGACCTATCAAGAGGTAGTACAGTAGATGATATTTATGGTGTTATATATATAACAGCAGTGCAAAGTAATTAAAGAAATAAAAAGAAAAAAAGTAATAGAAGAAACAAAAGAAAAGAGGAAAAGTATGAAAAATATATTAATAATAGTAGGAAGTTTAAGAAAAAATGGATTCAACTATAATCTAGCAAAAGAAATACAAGATAAGATAGTAAATGAAATAACTCCACAAATGGAAGAAAGTGATAAATATGATGTAAGGATGCTTGATTATGCAAATCTTCCAATGTTTTCACAAGATATAGAGTTTGATGGGAATAAGGAAGTAAAAAACTTGAGAGATAATTTGAAATGGGCTAATAAGATAATAATAGTATCTGCAGAATATAATCATAGTTATCCAGGAGTACTTAAAAATATGCTTGATTGGGCATCTAGAAAGGAAATAAGGGAGTTTGGAGCACCAGAATATATACAAGGCAAGAGAGTATATCTAACAGGTGTTTCAGGAGAATCTAAAGCAAGTTATGTTATATCTGAACTTACAAACCTTTTAACATTTATGCAAATGAGTGTATCTACAAGTTCTATTGGTGCGGGACTACAACCTGAAGCCTTCACTACAGGTAAATATTTAATTAATGAAGAAGATAGAGAAAAGATATTAGGAAATATTTGCCTATTTATAGCAGAGTAAAAAATATATTAAAGGAGTAAAAAATGAGGCTATGGCATGAACAAATTATTCACCTATTACCTAAGAATCAAATACTTGGTCAACATAGAGAATGTTGTGCACTTAGGGGAAATGGCTGGAATAAGAAACACAAGACAGTAGATTATGTATTTACATATTCTCCATATAACTTATTCATTTATCATTCTAAAATTATGGATGAGATGGAAAAAAGAGGATATAGAGTGTCTACAGAGTGGAGAGATAAAAACTATAGGGGAAAGAAAGCAGAAAGTTATTCTAATCTTGAAGAAACAAATATATCTACTCCAATTTACAAAGAACATAATAGTGAGTATTTAGCTGAGTGTATAGAGAATTTAGCAGGAAAAGGGATTAAGTTGGAAATATAGAGAGATAATAGTAGGAGAAAAAATGAGTAATTTAGAATTAATACAAGGGTCATGTGCAGACCAAATTGTAGATGTAGTTATGTAATTGACAAATATTATTTCATATAAGGACCTTAAAAGGTTCTTTTTTATATTACTTTTTTATATTATAAGTAAAAGTACAAATGAATTAGGTTGTTTAATTAAATTAGAGTAATAATATTGTATCAAATTAATAAAAAGAGCTAATAATGTTTAAAAACGTTAAAATATAATATATAATGTTACGCGTAAAGGGGAATTAAATGAGTATAGAAAAATTAGAAAGTATATTATGGGATTCAGCAAATAAACTACGTGGAGGTATATCGGCATCAGATTATATGCATGTAGTGTTAGGATTAATATTTTTAAAATATCTTTCAGATAAATTTGAAGTAAGATATAATGAGTTAGTTAAAGAAGGATTGGGATATGAGAAAGATAAAGATGAATATTCAAAAGATATGATATTTTGGATACCAGAGAAGGCAAGATGGTCATACATTTCAAAATTTTCTAAATCTGAAGAATTAGGTAAGATACTTGATGAAGCATTTATAGAAATTGAGAAAGAAAACGAGAGCTTAAAAAATATATTACCTAAAACATATTCAAAATTAGAAATTGATCAAAGAAGACTAGGTGAGCTAATAGATTTATTCACTAATAAGTTAGATACAACTGATGCAAATGGAGATTTTTTTGGTAAAGTTTATGAATATTTTATGGGGAAATTTTCAAGAAAATTAGGACAAAAAGGTGGTGAATTTTATACACCAAAATGTGTTGTAGAATTATTAGTAGCAATGATAGAACCGTTTAAAGGGAAAGTATATGACCCGTGTTGTGGATCTGGCGGTATGTTTGTACAATCAGCAGATTTTATAGAAAAACATCAAGGAAAAATAAATAATATATCTATTTATGGTCAAGAATTAAATGCAACCACATGGAGACTTGCTAAAATGAATCTTGTAATACGAGGAATAGAAGCAAATATAGGAGATACAAATGGAGATACATTTCATGATGATAAACACAAAACTTTAAGGGCAGATTATATATTAGCAAATCCTCCATTTAATGTTAAAGATTATGGTCAAGAAAGTCTTTTAGAAGATCCAAGATGGATATATGATGTTCCTCCAGAAGGAAATGCAAATTATGCTTGGATACAACATATGATATCAAAATTATCACAAAATGGTGTTGCAGGTTTTGTTCTTGCTAATGGAAGTTTATCTACAACTAAAAAACAGGAATATAATATAAGAAAAAAGATGATAGAAGATGATATTATAGATTGTATAATCACATTACCAGATAAACTATTTTACACAACAGGAATACCTGTATCATTATGGTTTTTAAGAAAAAATAAACAAAAACAAAAAGAAAAAATACTTTTTATTGATTTAAGAGAGAAAGGAACTTTAATTGATAGAAAGACAAGAGAATTAAGTGAAGGAGAAATATTAGAAACGGTAAATATTTATCACAATTGGATAAATGAAAAAGATTATGAAGACAAAAAAGGATATTGCTATTCAGCAAGGTTAGAAGAAATAATAGAAAATGATTACTCATTAGTATCAGGTAGATATGTTGGAATAGATGATTCATGTGAAATATCTAAAGAGGAGATAGAAGAGCAAATAAAAACAGTTTCTGAGGAATTAAAAGAATTATTAAAGATAAATGATGAATTAACTAAGAGGTTAGAAGATACACTAAGTAATTTCTAATACTATCAACTATGTGTCGTTGTTCACTTAATGAATGAATGTTTAAAACTATTGTATTTAATATTTCTTCATTTAATGAAGCCCTTGTACTCATTGGGCAACTGTAAATAATTTGATTTGTAAATTGTTTACTTCTAAACAAATATTGTGCATACTCAGGCAATATAATGCTCTCATTAACTATTGGGCGTAATCTTTTGCAAAATCCATTAAATGTTGCCTTTTCATAATCTTGCAAAGCGACACAACTTTTACCAAGTTCATCTAGTTTTTCACTTGTTCTAGTAACAAACACATCTCCTCGTTTTATGGAAAATCGTTTTATTTCCAAAGGACTTGTATTTACTAAATCAATTAGTAAACTTGGAATATGATAGTTATTAAATACAATAGAAAAAGACAAAAATGGATTACCATATCCAAATTGACTTGCTGGCTTTGATAAACCTGATGTTATAGAATATAATTCTTTTAATTTATATAATTGCATAAAAACTCCTTTCAGAAAGTAGGTATAAAATGAGGATTAAAGACTTATTTGAAATTAATAAAGCCATAACCACATCAAGAGAATTTTTTGATGATAATAAAGGAATTCCTTGTGTTCATTATGGTGATATATACAGATTTTATAATGAAAAAATAATTTTATCATCAAATATATTAAATAAGTTTACATTAAATCTTGATAAATTAAAACCCATAAATCAAGATTCTATAATAATGCCAGATGTAACTGAAACTATCACAGATTTTGGACATTTGACATATATAAAATATGATAAAACCCAATATATAAATGGAACTCATACATTAGCAATCTTAAATAATAGAAATAATAATTTAAAATATTTATTTTATTATTTACAAAGTTCAAAAATAAAGAAACAATTACAAACTTTATTGTTGGGAAGTACCGTTTTTCAAATATCCAAAAAAGACCTTGAAAATTTTGAATTACAAAGCATACACAATGAAAGTGAACAACGACACATAGTTGATATTATAGGAAGTATTGATGACAAGATCGAAAATAATAACAAAATTATTGA
>CALIMU010000143.1 GCA_938045355.1 uncultured Clostridium sp.
ATATCTATATATTGAATATTTTCAAATCTTTTTATCACATTTCTTCCTATTTTAACCATTTATTTACCAATTTGTAATATTCGAATTTTAATTTTCTTAATATTATCAATAATAAAAAGACATGTTTTTAAGAACATGTCTTTAATATATTTAAAATAAGTTAAATTAAACTTATTTTACTTTTATTTTATCTTATCTTCCTAATCTTTTATTATATCACCTATCTTAGTTACATCTCCTGCACCTATTGTTACTATGATATCACCTTGTTTAGCTTCTTTTTTAATATATTCTTTAATAGCATCATTATTATCTAAATATATCGCATTTTTACCATTATCTTTTAAAATATTTATTATTTCTTCAGATGTTATTCCATATTTATTAACTTCTCTTGATGCATATATTTTAGTTGCAATTACTATATCAAAATTACTTAATGATTTTGCAAAATCCTCCTTGTGGTTTATAACCCTTGAATATGTATGTGGTTCAAATATAGCAATTTTTCTATTTGCTGGTATATGACTAATACCTTCTGATAATGCTCTTATTTCTGTTGGATGGTGTGCATAATCATCATAAATTTTAGCACCATTTACCATTCCCCTATATTCAAATCTTCTACTTGCTCCTGTAAATCCCTCTAATCCTTCTTTAATATAATTATAGCTAATACCATTTGTATCTGAAACTGCTATTGCCGCTATAGCATTTGCTATATTAACCTTTCCAGATATTTTAAGATGTATTTCATCACCCATCTTTTGTCCATCTTTATATGGTGTAAATTTTAATATATATTCAGAATTTTCTACATATTCTATATCTTTTGCTTGATATTTAGCTTTATCATTTTCTATACCAAATGTAATTATATCTAAATCTTTTCTATTATATTGTGCATATTCTAATACTTCTTTTGAGTTTTCATCATCCATATTTATATATATCTTACCATTTTTTTGAATATTCATTACATATTTTTTAAATGATATTAATATATTTTCTAAAGTTTTAAAATATTCCATATGATCTTGATCAATATTTGTTATAACTGTGCTCTTTGGATAAAAATTTAAAAAACTATCCTTATATTCACAAGATTCAAAAATGAAATTTTCATTATCACCAATATTATAATTACTATTTATTTCTTTTAATAATGCACCAACTTGAATTGTTGGATTTAATCCTGCTTTTAGAAATATATTTGAGATCATAGATGTTGTTGTTGTCTTTCCATGTGTTCCTGCAATCCCTATACTATTTTTATATCTTCTTATAAGTATTCCTAAAAATTCTGCTCTTTCATAAATATCTTTTTTAAGCTTTCTTGCTTCTACAAGTTCTATATCTTCATCTGGTATTGCTGCAGTATATATTACAATATCTGCATCTCTAACTTTTGATATATCATGTCCTATTGTAACATCTATTCCTTTATCTCTAAGTATCTTAACTTGTTTTGATTCTGATTTATCAGATCCTGTTACAATATTACCTTCATCTTTCAACATTTGTGCTATTGCACTCATACTTATTCCACCTATTCCAATTAAATGAAACTTTTTACTATCATTATCTATTATATATTCTTCCATCTTCTATGTATTCCCCTTCTAATCTCTTGTAAGTTCTACTGTTTCTTGTATTGTAAGACCTGTAGTCTCCTTAAAACTTACAACATTTCCTTTTGTTATTTCTATATCTCCATTTTCATTTACCTTAAGAGTATCTGGGACTTTCCCTCCTCTTTTTTCATATTGTTTCTTTAAATCTTCTAATTTTTCTCTTTCGTATTTTAATATAGTATCTTTAGTTGTTCCTTTTTTTTCTCCATAAACTTCTGTTATTATAACCTTAGATTCTACTACTAAATATTCTTCATTTGCTTTTCTAGATTCTTTATCAACTTTTGATGCAAGTGTACCACCACTTGTATTGATATATATAACAATACTTGCAAGCATTAATAATACTACAACTATTATTACTAAAGAAATTAATGTTATTCCACTTTTTTTCTTTACATTATTTATCTTCTTTTTGTTATTTATCATATCTAGTACCTTTCAATTACAGTCTTAAAACTTTTATCATCTTTTGTATAATTTATAATTATATCTTTTCTTATATCATATTTTATAGAAGTTATCACTATCTTTATCTTTGATTTATCTTCTTTATCTTCATTATATTTAAAAATCTTTTGTTCTAATTTTGTCTTAAATATATTATTAGTAAGTTCTGAAACATTATTATTAGCTAAAATTTCAAAACTAAGCACTTTTAAAATCCCATCTATCTCTTGTTTTTCATATTCAGAGACACCTGTCTTAGTATTTGATATTACACCATTATTCATAACAATTGGTGGTAATGTTACTGACAATACTATCAAAAATAATATTATTATTGTCACTAATACTAATAATGTTACACCTTCTTTTTTCTTAAATATATTATTACATTTATTATTATCTCTAGTTAATTTCATTTAAAATTCCCTTTCCGAAATATATCAATAATTTTCTTATCATATACAATATTCCCTGATTTGTCATATATCTGAACCCTATAATTACCTGATATATCCTGAATATTAAATGTTGTTTTTATAACCTTCCTATTTGTTAACTCATTTTTTAACTTATTAGCAAAATCATACATTGTAAGCTTATTTTCTCTTTCTATTATATATGTACCTATGCTTACTATTTTTTCTTCTATATTTTTATCATCTATTTCTTTTTTTAACTCTTTAGTTTTTTCTACTGTCTTATTATTTTCTGAAATAACAGTATATATTGATATTCCTGCAAGTATTGCTAAAATTGATATTGTAATTATAAGTGTTACCATTGTAACCCCTGTTTTTCTCTTCATATCTTCCTCTATCATTCTTATTATCTTTAGTTTTTAATCATTTTTTTATCTATTGGTTCAAAATTAATATTTTGAATTGTATACACACCTACCCCGTTTATAGTTATAAGGCTTTTACCATTTTGACCTATTTTTTTACTTGCAATATATGGTATATTTGTTACAGTGTTTACTATAACATTTGCATCTTTTGTATAGTCTTTTATCCATTCTGGTCTTTTAGATAATTTTTCTTCATCTATAATTTTAAAATTTCCTATATCTGAATAATTCATACTTTGCATTCTTGCATTTCTTCCATCTCTTCCCATAAAATATTTTGAACTTAATTTTAATATATCTTGATTATAATTTGTTATAAGATCTTGTACAAATATTTTTTCATCATTTGTTAAATCTCTAACTGGTAGATCTGATTTTAGTAAATAATATGAATCTATTTCATTTTTATACCAATTCATAGCAGCTTCTAAATCTGCTATTTTTTTACTAACAACTTGATTTCCTACAAGTGTTGTTGCTCCCCCTATTATAATTGTCATAATAATTATCATTACTATAAGTACTATCATTGTAATACCTTTTCTATCTTTAAAATTTATTTTTTTCATCTTTTCTCCTAAAAATACAATTATTATCATCTTAATATAATATATATTTTTAATACTTAAATTGCAATAAAATCATAAATTTTAAAATATTATTATTACATTACTGTTTTTCTAAAATATTAAGTGGATTAATATAATTTCCAAGATATTTTACTCCAAAATGTAGATGTGGTCCTGTTGTTAGCCCATTTGTATATTTTCCGACTACTATCCATATATGGACTTTTTTCTACATATTTAGGGCCCACCTTTGCAATTATTTCTCCTACTCTTAAAAATGTCCCTTTTTCTAGCATAAATTTAGGTTCTAAATGTGTATACATATATTCATATTCTCCAGATTTTAAAATAATTGTATATCCGATATGCTCCTTTAAAACCTGAAAATATTATAATCCCTGAAGATACCGCATATAAGTTATCACCTTGTCTTACTCCAATATCTATCCCTGAATGAAAGCTTTGCCTTTTAGTTACAGGATTAATTCTTGGTCCATAATTTGATGTTATTATTATATTTTTTATTTTTACTGGCCATATTCTTTTATCATCATTACTAAAATAATTATCATAATAATTTTTATCAGTATTCTCATTGTCAATTTTTTTATTATATTTATTTCCTCCAATATATACAATATTAATACCGATTATTACACTTAATAATATAATTCCCCTTTTAATAAAATCCCCATTAATCTTATTAAAAAACTTCATATATCTCCTTTTTCATTCATGCATAATAATATATATTTATATATTTGTCAAATGCTAATATTCTTTAAAAGT
>CALIMU010000144.1 GCA_938045355.1 uncultured Clostridium sp.
AAGTCCTGTTATACTTTGTATTCCATAAAAAAATCCTGAATTCAAAATAATTGCTAATATTGAAAGTACAATTGCTGTTTTCTTAAATTTAAATATACATATAGTAAGAAGTAAAATTATTATTATTCCTGCTATATATATATAATTACTTATATTTTGAAAATTAAACAAATTGAATTTTTTAATACTATACATTGTATATATTGTAAATACTATTGCTATTATTCCTAAAACATATGTACATATATTAAATACACCTGTTTTTTTCTTTTCTTCCACGTGTCAATTCCCCCTAAAAAAAATCATATTTATTACATTATAACATACATATTAATATTTGGCATTATTTTGCCTTTTTTATTACATTTTATGATACATTAATAAAAAACTCTTAAGAAAATTTTTTTCTAAAGAGTTTTACTAATTATAATTCTATCTCTAATATCTATATAACATTTGCAATTATTTCTTGTTCTTTTTGTGATCCATTTTTATCTGTTATTATTACTTTATACTTACCTTTTGCTGTAAGTGTATATTTTTTTCTTACTACTGCTAAATTATTATAATTTTCTACATCTTGTTGCCCATCAGGTTTTACAATTCTAATTTCTCTTATACCTGTATCATAATTTGTTGTGACCATCTTAATTTCTTTATTTACTCTTTTTATTGCAAATTCTGTATTTGTAGAACTTATTACCCTTTTAAATCCTTTTATAGCTGCAAGTTCTACATAACTCTTATTTTCAGACTGAACATCAAGTTTAATATATTTAAATTGTATATTACCTTGATATACCTTTTCTAATCTTCCATCTTGTATAAGTCTTCCGAGTTTTTAATTGTTGCCATGAAGAGTGATTTGGATCTGTTGCAACTTCTGGCCCTCCACTACTTATATATATTGTATAATTTCTTACATTACCATCAGAATTTGCAGATGCCATATATAGGTCATCTACTTCAAATGTATAATTTTGTGTATCTCCATAATATGCTCTTGGATCTATAATTATAGTTCTTTTTTGATTATATCCATTCATTGTAGTTGCAGATCCTGGCCATTTATTGTCTCCATTATGTCTTTTTTGTATATTATCAATACTTGTATCATTTTCTACACTTCCTTGATTATTCCACCCATTAGTAGCATTCCAAAAATGATTACTATTATTTCCAACTGGTGAATCATTTCCTGTTTGTCCACCATTTATTGATCTCATATTACCACCACTATATGGATTTGTTAAATATGTAACTCTTGCTCCACTATCATATCCAAACACATTTTTAAGTTTATCATATCCAGTAGGTTCATCAATAATATTTTTTAAAGAACTATTCCCCCATTCAGTGTCATCATCATCTTCTTCCTCAGGTGTTGGGGTAGATGGCGTCTCTTTTTCATATCCTTTTTGTATAATTTCTTGTTTTTTACCAACTGCTTTTAAACTTAAATCTTTCCCAATTTCAAATTCATAACCATTCCCCATAACATTAATCTTATCTGCACTTTTTACATATGTAAGTTTAGGATCTTTTTTTATCTCTTCTTCTATTTCATTAAGTCCAATATCTGCATCTTTTGTATTCATCTCTAGTCCCAATTTTGCAACAATTGCTTTAAGTTTATCTTTTACTTCATTATATTCTGATTCTTCTTTTGCTATATTAGCCTTTTTTACCAGTCCATTATCGCCTAAAGTCATTTGTATTGTAATTGCTGCTAATAATAACATTATTATTATAGTAATAGCCAATGCAAGTAATGTTATCCCTTTTTTCTTTTGTATTTCTTTCATAAGATATCCTTTCATAATAAAAAAGCACCTTTTAGGTGTTTTTATTAATTTTGTTGTTGTTCTTCTATTTTCTTTAATATTTCTAATTGTTCTATAAGCATTCTTTCCGCTTTAGCCTTATATGTTTCTATTTCATTTTTTAAGAAATTTAAAGTATTTTGTTTTTCTTCTATAATTTGATCAATATTTCCTGCTCTATCTTCAAGCATTTTCTTAGCTTCTCCTACTATAATGCTTGCTTCTTCTTCTGCTCTTTTTTTCATTTCATCTGCAGTTTGTTTAGCTATTAATAATGTTTCTTGTAATGCATTAGTATTTGTTGATACACTGTTTAACTTAGTTTCTAATTCTTTTATTTTATCTTCTTGTTTTTTATTTGCAAGCATTAACACTTCATAATCATTTGTTAATTCTTCTAAAAAATCATCAACTTCTTCTACTGCATATCCTTTAAATTGCTTGCTAAATTGTTGTCTGTCTATATCTTCTGGTGTTAACATTTTTCCTCTTCTCTCTTAAAGTTTTATTAAATATCATACTACATCTAAACCTATGTATTAGATTATATCATAATATATATAATATATTAATTA
>CALIMU010000145.1 GCA_938045355.1 uncultured Clostridium sp.
ATTTTAAAATATATAATAATGTAAAAGTTATGTGAAAAGGTGAGTATGAACAAAAAGAGAAGAAATGTAAGAGACAGTAATGAAGAAATAATAAAAAAAATATATAAAAGGTCTAATCCTGTTAGGATAAAAAAAGATACATATAGGCCAGTAAGAACAGGTTGGCTTTTGGTTGGGTTTATTTTCTTGTTTCTTGTGATACTTTTGAGTTTTGCAAATACACAAATATTAAATGCTGGAAAATTGAAAGAAATAGCAGTAAATCAACAATTAACTAAAAAAAGTATACTTGCAAAAAGAGGTAATATCCTAGATAGAAATGGAGAAGTTTTAGCTCAGAGTATAGAAGTAGATACAATAACTGCAAATCCTAAATTATTAAAAAATAAAAAGGGTGAAGCAGTAAATAAGGAAGAGTTTGCAGAAGCAGTATCTAAAATATTTGATATAAATAAACAAGAATTATTAAATGATTTAAAATCAGAAAAATCTGTAATAACTATTGCTAAAAAACAAGAAAAAGAAAAAATTGAACAATTAAAGAAATATTTAGATGAAAAAAACATTGTGCAAGGTATAAATATAGATAAAGATACAAAAAGATTTTATCCATATAATGATGTTGCATCAAATGTAATAGGTTTTTTAGGTGCAGATAATGTAGGGCTTGAAGGAATTGAGAAAAAACTTGACTCAGTTTTAAGAGGAAAAGAAGGAAGAATTGTATCACAATCAGATGTTAATAGAAATTTCACAAAAGAATCACCAGAACAACTTATTCAAGCAGAAGATGGTAAAAATATATATTTAACATTAGATATTAAACTACAATCAAATGTAGAAAAATATTTAAAACAAGCAATAGCAGATACTTCTGCAAGAGATGGTATTGCAGTTGTAATGAGTACAAAAACAGGAGAAGTTTTAGCAATGGCTAACTATCCAACATATAATTTAAATAAACCATTTGCACCAATAGGTATGGATCAAACACAATGGGAAAAATTAGATGCTAAAACACAAACAAATTTAAGATATGATGCTTGGAAAAATAAGGCTGTTGCAGAAGCATATGAACCACGGATCAACATTTAAAATAGTAACAACAGCAATAGGACTTGAAGAAGCAAAAACAACAACAGATAAGCCAGGAGATTTTATTTGTACAGGTGTACAAAAGGTATATGATTGGGATATTAAATGTTGGAGAAGTTATAATCCACATGGTTCACAAACATTAAGACAAGCATTAGAAAATTCTTGTAACCCAGCATTTATTCAATTAGGACAAAGGATAGGAACAGAATTATTTTATAAGTATTTAAGTGGATTTGGACTTACAGGAAAAACAGGAATAGATCTTTTACGGAGAATCAACACCAATACTTTATGATAGAAGCAAAGTAGGGCCTGTTGAACTTGCAACATTATCTTTTGGACAAAGATTTAAAATAACACCAATCCAACTTATAACAACAGTATCAGGACTTGTAAATGATGGTAAACTTATGAAACCACAAGTTGTATTAAAAGAAGAAGATACAAATACAGGTAGTCAAAAAAATATAGGAAGTGAAGAAGTAAGACAAATAGTCTCATCAGAAACATCAAAAGAGTTAAGAGATATGCTTAGAAGTGTTGTTGCTACAGGTACAGGTAGAAATGCAGAAGTTAACGGTTTTAATGTAGGAGGAAAGAGTGGTACATCAGAACCTGACTATAGTGATAAATCTGCAGAATATATTGCATCATTTATGGGTGTTGCACCAACAACAGATCCAGAATATGCAGTACTTGTTGTAATAAGAGCACCAAAAGGAAAATCAAGACAAGGTGGACAAGTTGCAGCACCTGTTGTATCACAAATATTAAAAGATATATTTACAAATACAAAATTAGTAACAAATACAGAAAAAACAGAAGCAAATGCTAATGAAATAAAAACAAAAGATTTTGTAGGAAAAACAGCAAAAGAAGTAAATGATATTGTAAAAGCAGAAGGAATAAATGTGGTTTTAAACTCTAAGAATCCAGATAGTAAGGTTATAAAACAATTGCCAAGAGCAGGAACAATAATAGATAAATCAGGTAAGATATATCTAAATACTGATGATTCTGAAAGTATTAAACAAGTAGAAGTTCCAGATTTAAAGAAAAAGACAAGAGAAGAAGTTATTAATATATTAAATTCTAAGGGACTTAATGTAAGTTTTGATGGAACAGAAGGAGTTGTTATGATACAAGATCCAGTTCCAGGACAGATAGTAGATACAGGTAATGTAGTAAAAGTTACAATAAAGAAAGAACTTGCAGAAGGACATTAATTTTTATAATTTTTAAATATAATAAAATTAATACAAAAAATATGTATATATATCTAAATTATAAATATAAGGAT
>CALIMU010000146.1 GCA_938045355.1 uncultured Clostridium sp.
TAATTTTATATAATGATATATCAAAAAAACCTATATTTTTTGTACATATTATAGCTTTTTTATTAATATCTTCAACTATTTTTTCTACTTTTACTAATGCCTTATCAAACTTTTTAATATCCCAATCTAATATATCTTCTTTATGAAAATAGCTCTTAAAAACAACATTTGTCCTATTATAATATTCTTCAAATACAAATATTTCATAATCTTTAATACTTTTAAACTCAAACTCAAATCCACTTATTTTATCGATATTCTTTATTATATTCTTTTTTACTATTTCATCTTTCATAGCAATTATTGTTTCTTCTATCGTAAACATTAAAAATATACTTTTTTTCTTATATCCATCTATCAAATTATCATTAATAATTTGTATAAATTCTGTTAAAAACAGATCCATAAATTTCCTTTCTTATAAAAAATGCAAATATATATTACTAAATAATAAATATATTTAATAATTAATATTTTTTAAATTTCATAATTCCAAATATTTAATTGTCCTTTTGCTTCAATTGGATTGTCTAAAGGGACTATCTCTTCTAAAATCCAAGCATATCTTCCAATATTAAAATCTCCACATAAATATTCTTGCTTATTTTTAGCTATTTCTTCCTTAAAATTCTCATCAATATATATACAATCTACAAGTTTACATCTACAAATTATATTACCATATCCCATTTCTAAATTTGGTATTAAATCTAGTAATTCTGTTATATGTTCATCTTTTATATTTATTTTCTTTTTACTTGCATGAATATATAATTCACCCCTATAACTTGTTTTCCATGTTCTTGTTTCTATATATTTTTTCTTTTCTTTTATTAATGTTGCCCATGGTTCAATTATACTTAAAACTTTCATCATATTTATATTATAATTCCCCTATATTTTATTATTTTTTTCAAGTTCAATTAATTTTTCCTTTATTTTAATTCCTCCTGCATAACCTGTAATATCTCCACTTTTTCCTATAACTCTATGACATGGAATTATTATCATAAGATTATTCTTATTGTTTGCATTTCCGAACTGCTCTATATGCTTTAGGTGTTCCTATCTTTTCTGCAATTTCCTTATAGCTTATTGTTTCTCCATATGGTATTTTTAAAAGCTCTTTCCAGACCTTTTCTTGAAATTTTGTTCCTTTCATCATATAACAAATATCAAAAGTTTTTCTCTTTCCTTCTAGATATTCTTGTATTTGCAAATATATATCATCTGTAATTTTATTCCTATTATCAATACATTCATTTATCTTAATCTTATTTTCATCACTAATAATCTTAATACTTGTTACATATTTTCCAATATATCCTATAGCTATTTTTCCTATTTTTGTAACATATATTCCAAACTTTTCTTTCATAATTATTTACCTACTTATAATTTAATATTACACTTCTTCATCTATTTCTTTTCCAATTATAATATGCTCCATATCAATAACATGTCCTATCATATTATTTTCTATTACAGGAATATTCCTAGTTATTCTTTTTAATATTGCATCTCTAAAAGGCTTTTGTTTTTCTGTTCTTTCACATCCATAATTACCAATTATTATACCTGAGATTTCTTCAAAAACATTGTATTTTTCTAATATATCTAAAGCTTTTTCTACATTTTTCATATCTGTTTCAATATCTAAATCTTCTAATAATAATATCCTATTTTTATAGGTTTTAAAATGTGTTATTATCCTTGAAAATATTGTTAAATTTCCTCCAATAATATTTCCTTTTAATCTTCCTTTTCTTATAGTATTATAAT
>CALIMU010000147.1 GCA_938045355.1 uncultured Clostridium sp.
CAAAAAACAATAACAGGCAAAAAACAAAGAAATTAACAAAACAACAAATAAAGAAAATAACAAATGAATTAGTCACATTCTATATATATAATCTTACAAAAGAAATGTATATAAATGATGGATATTATATTGATATGTTCGAATTCTTTTTTGTATTAATTGAAGAAGGGACTTTGCCAGAATTTGAGTTAAATCAATATTTTAGAGAAATAGGACAAGAACCTTTTAGATATATACCTCTTGATAATGTTATAGAAAATGTAAAAAAATATATAAGTGAAAAAACTTTAACTTTCAAAAAAGGTGCAACAGTATTAAACCTATTTGAAGGATATATAACAAAACAACAAGAAAGAAATATGATATTAAAACAAAGTATAGATAGATTATATGCAAGAGAAATAAGTAAAGAAGAATATGATAAGATATGGAAAATTAAAGAAGATAAAAGAAATGAAGTAAATAATAAGATAAATGAAAATATAGATGATAATAAAAAAGAAAATATAAAGGGAATAATAAAATTTCCAAATGGTATGACATTTGAAGCAGATAACTTAAAAGAAGAAGATATGGAAGAATTTCAAAAACATTTAAAGAAAATTATGGATAAAGCTACAATGATAGATCCTAAAGTTATGGATGAAAGTCTTTCAAAACTTAATAATATGTCACCAGAAGAAATAGAAAAAATGAATGAAATGGCTCAAAAGATTTTTGGGAATCTAGGAAATCCATTTTCAGCAAATATGGATGAAATGGAGTTTGGAGAAAAGGATTTTCCAGAAGAAAATGAAAGCCAAGGAAAAGATTCTGAAAAAGAAGATAAGGTTAAAAATAATTCAAAAGAAGATAAAAGAACAGTAGAAGCTAAGAAATTTTTGAGTAATTTTGGAACAAATTTAAATGAAAAAGCAAAACATGGTCAAATAGATAAGATCATAGGTAGAGAAAAAGAAATAGAAAGATTAATAGAAATATTAAATAGAAGAAAGAAAAATAATCCATGTATAATAGGAGAACCAGGAGTTGGTAAAACAGCACTTGCACAAGGATTAGCACTTAGAATAGTAGAAGGAAATGTACCTGCAAAATTAATGGATAAAGAAATATATCTTTTAGATATGGGAGCATTAGTTGCAGGAACACAATTTAGAGGACAATTTGAAGGAAGACTTGAAAGACTTGTTAAAGAATGTAAGTTTTTAGGAAATATTGTACTTGTAATTGATGAAATACATACAATAACTAAACTTCGGAGAAGGAGAAAGTTCTACAAGTGCAGCAAATATATTAAAGCCAGCTTTAGCAAACCGGAGACCTACAGGTTATAGGGACTACAACTATAAAAGAATATAGGAAATATATAGAAAAAGATCAAGCTTTAGAAAGAAGATTTCAAACAATAATGCTTGAAGAACCAAGTGCAGAAGAAGCTGTTGAAATTATAATTGGAATTGCTAAATATTATGAGGATTTTCATAGGGTAATAATTTCTAAAAATATTATAGAAGAAACAGTAAGACTTTCAGAAAAATATATAAACAATAGGTATTTACCAGATAAAGCAATAGATATTATAGATGAAGCATGTGCAAGAATAAATCTTGGTAATAAGGAATTATACTATTTAGAAAAAGCTAAAACAGAATTAGAAGAAATATTAAAACAAAAAGATGAATATGTACAAAATGCTAAAGAAACAGATTTTGAGAAAATGGCTGAATTTAAGCAAAAGGAAGAAGCTATAAGACTTAAGATAGAAGAATTAGAAGAAAAAGCAAAACCAATAAGTATGAAACTTGAAGATATTGCAAAAGTTATAGAAAAATGGACAAAAATACCTGTAAGTAAGATAACAGAAACAGAAAAGTATAAGCTTAAAAATTTAGAAGATGGATTGAGACAAAGAGTTATAGGACAAGAAGAAGCATTAACACTTGTATCAAAAGCAATAAGAAGAAATAGGGCTCGGAATACAAAGTACTAAAAAACCAGCATCATTCATATTTGTAGGACCTACAGGGGTAGGTAAAACAGAACTTGCAAAAGCATTAGCAGAATTAATGTTTGGTGATGAAAGAAAGATTATTAGGATAGATATGAGTGAATATATGGAAAAATATTCAGTATCTAAATTAATAGGTGCAGCACCAGGTTATGTTGGATATGAAGAAGGTGGAAATTTAACAGAAAGAGTTAGAAAAAATCCATATTCAATAATATTATTTGATGAAATAGAAAAGGCAAACCCAGAAGTATTTAATATATTATTACAAGTACTTGATGATGGTGTTTTAACAGATAGCCAAGGAACAGAAGTGGATTTTTCAAATACTATTATAATCATGACATCAAATGCAGGATCAAACTTAAACAATAATGGAATAGGATTCCGGAGATATTAAAGTTATGAAAAAAGAAAGATTAATGCAAGGTGTAAGAGCAACATTTAGACCAGAATTTTTAAATAGAATAGATGATGTTGTATGTTTTGAAAGTTTATCAAAAGAACAATTACATCAAATATTAGAAATATTAATAAAAAATACTAATAAAGCACTAAAGAATAGAAATATATTTGTAGAACTTACAGATAAAGCAAAAGAATTTGTGGTAGAAAAAGGAACAGATTTAAGAAATGGTGCAAGGCCACTTAGAAGAGCGGTACAAAGATATATTGAAGATACAGTTACAGATGGTATATTTAATGAACAAATACAAGACCGGAGATACTGTAAAACTAGATATTAATGATGAAAAAGATAATCTTATTATTTTAAAAGAAGTAGGAGTAAAGAATTGATAGAAGAAAAAGAAAATCAGAATAATACAAAAAAGGAAGAAAAGAATAAAAAAGCATTTTGGTATGAACTTTTACATGAGTGTAAACAGTCTGGTGCAAGAAGAGGGGTAATACATACACCACACCGGAGATATACAAACACCAATCTTCATGCCTGTAGGTACACTTGCAACAGTTAAAAGTATGACAGAAGATGAATTGAAAGAAATAAATGCACAGATAATACTTGCAAACACATATCATTTAAACTTAAGACCAACTTCAGAACTTATAAAAGATTTTGGAGGACTTCATAAGTTTATGAATTGGGATAGACCAATACTTACAGATAGCCGGAGGATTCCAAGTATTTTCTTTAAGTAAGATGAGAAAAATAACAGAAGAAGGTGCAGAATTTGTATCACATTTAGATGGAAAAAAATTATTTTTATCACCAGAAAGAGCAATTGAAATACAAGAAAATTTAGGTGCAGATATAATTATGTCATTTGATGAATGTATACCATATCCTTCTACATATGACTATACTAAAAATTCTACAGAAAGAACAATTAGATGGGCTAAAAGAGGGAAAGATGCACATAGAAGAAAAGACCAAGCATTATTTGGAATTGTGCAAGGCCGGAATGTATAAAGATTTAAGAAAAATGTGTGTTGATGAAATGACAAAGGTAGATTTTGACCGGATATAGTATTGGTGGATTAAGTGTTGGAGAACCGAGAGAGCTTATGTGTGAAATGCTTGAATATACAACAAAACTTTTACCAAAAGATAAGCCAAGATATAATATGGGGATAGGATCACCAGATTATATATTTGACTCTGTAGAAAGAGGAATAGATATGTTTGACTGTGTATATCCAACAAGAATAGCAAGACACCGGACAAGCTTTAACACATAATGGTAAACTTACAATAAGAAATGCAAAATACAAGGAAAGTAAAGAACCACTTGATAGTGAATGTGACTGTAGGGTGTGTAAAAATTATACAAGAGGATATATTAGACATCTTATAAACACAAATGAAATATTAGGTATGAGACTTGTTTCATATCATAATCTATATTTCTTACTTAAACTTACAGATAATATAAGAAAAGCAATAGAAGAAGATAAATTTTTAGATTACAAGAAAGAATTCTATAGTAAGTTTGGAATAGAAGATATGAAGCTTAAGGATAAAAAATAATATAAAAAAGATATACTAATTTTAAAAGTAGTATATCTTTTTTTGATTCAATTATTTTAATTTTGCTGGTATAGTTGAATAATTATCTGCATTAGTGCAACCTTGAAATGCTTGATTTGGACTCCAAATATTCAAGATTTTATCTATAATTGTTTGAGGGATATGTTGAATATTACTACAGTTCCTAAACACTGCACCAGCCCATATTAATTCATTTATAGAAGAAAATAAATTTGATGGTATCTGTGTTAAGCTAGTACATGAATTAAATGCATAGTCTATATTAGTTAATTTAGAATTGTTTTTAAATAAATCTTCAGGAATATATTTTAATTTAGTACATAATGAAAATATTCCTGATATTTTTTTAAGTTTCAAATTATTACTAAATAAATCACTTGGAATTTCTTCAAGTTCATCTTGCTCAGCAAAAAAGAAGTATAATTCTTCTAAATTAGTTGCACTTCTAAAACAATCTTTATCAATAGTTTTTAGTTTAGTAGATTGAAAAGGTTTATAATTCATTACAGTAATTTTTGGTCCAAATAAATCCTTTGGTAAATGTGTTATTTTTGTATGTTCAAAAGCATTACCTAAGTTACTTATTATCTGACAATTCTTAAATAAGCCATCAGGAATAGAAGATAGATTATAGCAGTAACTAAATAGGAAAGTAAATATTGATGCTTTAGGATTATTATCAAATAAGCCTTTGGGTACAGATGTCAATGAAGAACATGATGCAAAACAACATTCAAAATTTGTTAATTTAGGATTTGAGGCAAATAGATTATTTGGTATAGATTTTAATTTTTCACAACCTCTAAACAACCAATCAACACTATATAAATTAGGAAAATATGATAGTAAATCTTCTGGTACAGTTTCAATACTAGAATTTAAGAAGAGTTGATTAGTATTAGTTATATTTTCTCTATTAACTAGATTTTTAAAAAATTCTTCAGGAAGAGTAGTTATATTAGACCAAGCAAACATTTCGCTAATATCATTTATTCCGGTAGCATCTTCTAGTAAATATTTTGGTACATTTGAAAATGTTGAATGTGCAAATTTCACAGATTGTATATGACTTGGTATTTTACAAGAAATTTTAGAAACAGCAATATTCAACTTATTAGTATTTTTACCAGCATTTCCAATATTTAGTAATTCAATTTCCCAGTTAGAAAAATGTTTCTCTATGTTAGATATAGAAGAACAATTAAGTATTTTTATAATTCTTTCTGTTTTATTATCTGTATAATTATGACTAGGATTAGCATCAATTGTTCCATCACCCCAATCAATTAATCCAGAAAATTTAGATTTATTTACTGAAACCCTATCAACTACTGTATTATTAGAATAGGTATATCTTAGCATAAGTTTATCTTTATCCTCTGTAGCAACAGGATAAGGCTGATCTAATAAAGGAGCTGAGGGGATACTAGGTGAAGGTGGAGTACTAGGAGTAGAAGGTGTACTAGGAGATAATGAAGTATCTTCTCTTAAGAATTTAAGTAAGTTTTCTTTTGTTTCAATAAACTCGTTATTTTTATTAGTTATATTATCTCCAACAACATTATATTTGTTAAGGAAATCAGGTTCTGTTAAAACAGCTTCAACTTTAGGAGATTCTTTATTAGTTACTATGGCTTTAGTTCTAAGTTTTAGATATTCAAGTTTAGCAATATCATAAAGTTCAGCTTTAGCTTGTTGTGTTTTAGCTTGAGTTGCTTTAGCTATAAGACCATTTTCTCCAAGAGCTAGTTGTATAGCAACAACAGCTAAAAGTAACATTATTATAATAGTTATAACAAGTGCAACTAAAGTTATTGCATTTTTATTTTTAAATTTTTTCATAGAATGTTTTCTCCTTTGTATATAAAGACTATAATTCATTTTATTTTATAATAAATATCAAAGTAAATAATATTTA
>CALIMU010000148.1 GCA_938045355.1 uncultured Clostridium sp.
TTCTATTATTTCTATATGTTTCTTTTTATCATCTATAACACCATTATATTTTCTTGCAATATCTTCTCCCACTTCAAATTGTGGTTTTATAAGCAGGATTATATTTTGGGGTTCTATTTCTACTATTTTGTCTATAATCTTTTTAAGAGATATAAACGATAGGTCTCCTACAATTGTATCAATATTATCATTTTGAAACTTATTTTCTTTATCTATTTGTATATTTCTAAAATCTGTATTTTCTATAGATATAACCTTATTATTTTTCTTTAATTTTTCATCTAGTTGACTTGTCCCAACATCAATACTATATACTTTTTTTACACCATTTTCTAAAAGAACTTCTGTAAATCCTCCAGTGCTACTACCTATATCTATACAAATATTATCTTTTAATATTTCCTCTAAGTTAAATTCTTCTACTGCTTTTTTAAGTTTTAATGCACCTTGTGACACATATATATATTTATTTTTTTCTTCTATTATTTCTATGTTATATTTTTCTTTATTATTTTTTTCTTCGTCTTTTAAATCTTTTAATATATATCCTGGTTTTGTTATTATCTTATCATCAACTTTAACAATCCCCTCTCTTATATATTTCTGCGCCTTTGTCTTAGATATATTAAAAATTTCTTTTACCTTATCATCTAATCTCATTTTTTAAATTCCTTTGTATTTGCTTCTTTTAAATATATCTCCCTTATAATCTTAGAAACTTTATCTGTATCATGTTTTACATATTTGTTTGTATCTAATATATCACCTGTAATCATTTTCATATTATGTTCAACACCATATGCTAAATCTTCACCTGTAATTAATATTTGATATTGGTCCATATCTGCATATCTTTTTACTATAATATCATCTTCTATTCTCTTATCATTTACAATCACATAATCTATTTTCATATTTCCACTATGTTTTAATAATGTTTCTATATGTTTTTTAACTGTAAAACCTCTTGTTTCTCCATTTTGTGTCATTACATTACAAATATATATTTTCTTTGCCTTACTCTTGTTTACTGCATCTGTTATTCCATCTACTAAAAAGTTAGGAATAATTGATGTATATAGGCTTCCGTGGTCCTATTACTATAATATCTGCTCCCATTATTTCATCTATTGCTCCATCCATTGGTTTTGGATTTTCTGGGTCAACATATAGTTTTTCTATATATGTATTTTGTTTTTCTGCATATTCCGGGATTTCACTTTCTCCTATTATAGTCTTTCCGTCTTCCATCTTAGCTACTAAATTAACATTTGTAGTTGTCATTGGATATACTTTTCCGAGTTATATTTAAAAGGTTTGCTCCCTTAGTTACTGCCTTTTCAAAACTTCCGATGTATTTCATTAAGTGCTGCTAAAAATAGGTTTCCGGAAACTTTGTCCTTTTAATTCTCCTTTTTGAAATCTATGATTTAACAATTTTTCCATTTCAGGTTCTGTATTTGAAAGTGCAAGCATACATGCCCTTATATCTCCAGGTGGAAGCATTCCGAAGATCTTCTCTTAACTTTCCTGTTCCTCCACCATTATCACCCATTGCAACAATTGTAGTAATATTTTTTGTTATTTTTTTAAGTCCTTTTAGGAGTACACTATTTCCGTGTTCCCCCACCTATTACTGTTATTTTAGGATTTATCTCATTTTGTATACTCAAATATATCTCCTTTTACTATTGATTAAATTAATAATCTTTTTTATTTTTAAAATTTTAATGTAAATGTTACTATTATTCTTCATCTGCATCAAATTTAAGTACTGATAAGAATGCTTCTTGTGGTACTTCAACATTACCTATTTGTTTCATCTTCTTCTTACCTTTTTTCTGTTTCTCTAGAAGTTTTTTCTTTCTTGTTATATCACCACCATAGCATTTAGCAAGTACATCTTTTCTTACAGCTCTTACTGTTTCTCTTGCAATTATCTTACCACTTACTACTGCTTGTATTGGTACTTCAAATAATTGTCTTGGTATTTCTTTTTTAAGCCTTTCAGCCATTTTTCTACCTCTTGTATATGCTGTATCTTTATGTACTATAAACGATAGGGCATCCATTGGTTCATTGTTAATATATATATCTAATTTAACAAGTTCTGATGCTACATTTTCTTTAAATGTATAATCTATTGATGCATATCCTTTTGTTCTTGATTTAATATAGTCAAAAAAGTCATATATTATTTCATTTAATGGCATTTCATAATGAATGCTTACACGTGTATCATCAATATATTTCATATCTAGATATATTCCGGCGTCTTGCCTGACATACTTCCATTACATTACCTATATATTCTTTTGGTACAAATATTTCTACATTCATTATAGGTTCTAGTATTTTTTCTATTTCTACAAGATCTGGCAAATCTGTAGGATTATATATATTTAGTACTTCTCCATTTTTCTTATGTACCTCATATATAACAGATGGTGCTGTTGTTATAATCCCAAGCCCATATTCTCTGTCTATTCTTTCTGAAATTATTTCTAAATGAAGTAGTCCTAGAAATCCACATCTAAATCCAAATCCTAATGCTTTTGATGTTTCTGGTTCAAAATTGAATGCTGCATCATTTAATTTTAGTTTTTCTAATGCTTCTTTTAATGGTTCATAATCTTTTCCATCCATTGGGAATATTCCGGCAGTATACCATACTTTTCGCTTCCTTATACCCTGGAAGTGCTTTTTCTGCCCTATTTTTTGTAAGTGTTATTGTATCCCCAACTTGTACATCTTTTGCATTTTTAACACTTGCTGCAATATATCCCACTTCTCCTGCTTTAAGTTCTTTTGTTGGTACTTTTTCTCCACCTATGAAATATCCTACTTCTGTTACTATAAACTTTTTATCTACAGCCATAAATAATATTTCATCATCTTTTTTAACAATACCATCAAATATTCTTACATGTGATATTACTCCTTTGTAATTATCATATTCTGAGTCGAATATAAGGGCTTTTAATGGCTTATTTTCATCTCCTTTTGGTGCTGGTATATCACTTACTATTCTTTCTAATACCTCTTCTATATTAAGCCCTGTTTTAGCAGAAACACATGGTGCATCCATTGCAGGTATCCCTATAACATCTTCTATTTCTTTTTTCACTTCTTCTGTTCTTGCATTTGGAAGATCAACCTTGTTTAAAACAGGTATAATTTCTAGATTATTTTCTATTGCAAGATACACATTTGCAAGTGTTTGTGCTTCAACCCCTTGTGATGCATCTACTACAAGTATTGCTCCTTCACATGCCGCTAAACTTCTTGATACCTCATAATTAAAGTCAACATGTCCTGGTGTATCTATTAAGTTTAATACATATTCTTCACCATTTAATTTATAATTCATTCTTACAGCTTGTGATTTTACTGTTATTCCTCTTTCTTTTTCTATTTCCATATTATCTAATAACTGTGATTGCATTTTTCTTTTTTCAACAGTATTAGTTATTTCTATTAGTCTATCTGCAAGTGTAGATTTTCCGATGATCTATATGTGCAATTATACTAAAATTTCTTATATTTTTCATATATTATTCTCCATCTTATATATTCTTTTCTATTATACCAAAAAAAAGAAGAAAAAGGCTATATTTTGTTATATTTTATAGCCTTTTATATTATTTTATTCTTCCAAACAATATTTCCATACTATTTGAAACATCTATATCTTTATCTATAGTAATGATTTCCCATTTAGCTTTATCTAATTTTAAATATTTTCTTATTTTTTCTGTCTTTTCTGGTATTAATGGTTCTAATATATTTGTTAAATTTGCTATTATATTTGTACATGTATATATTGTATTGTTAAATTCTTCTATATTTCCCTTATAATCTATCCATGGTTTTCTTTCATCATAATACTTATTCCCTATTTCAATTAAGTCAATAATTTCTGCACATGCTTTTCTAAATTCTAATTTTTCTATATATTTAGAAATAATATCATACTTATTAACTATTATGTCTATTATTTCATTATCCATCTTACCTGAAACTATAGTTTCTAATCCTTTAAAATTAAGTGTTCTATTTACAAAATTACCAAACTTATTTACTAAATCTGAATTATGCACATTTATATAATTTTCCATTGTAAAATTAATATCTGCATTTTCTGGTCCATATGCTATCATATAATATCTTAATGAATTTACATCATATTCTTTTATCATATCTAAAATTGTTATTCCATTTCCCTTACTTTTAGATATCTTTTCAGAATCTATATTAACATATTGTGATGCTACCATTACATCTGGTAAATGATAATTTTCATCAAGTGCAAGTAATAATCCTGGTAATATCATTGTATGAAATGGTATATTGTCTTTTCCATGACACATATACATTTTTAGGTCTTCACTTTCTTTCCAGTAATCTTCCCATAATATATTCCTTTCTTCACATATTTTCATTGTTGCTGTAATATATCCGAAGTACTGCTTCAATCCACACATACATTCTCTTATTTTCAAAACCTTTAATTGGAATTTCTATCCCATATGGTAAATCTCTTGTAACTACTCTATCAATCAAACCTTCTTTTAAGAATTTTTCTGTTTCATTTTTAGATGCAATTCTCCAATTTTTTTCATTTTTTTCTACATATTTTTCTATTTGTTTTTGAAGTTTTGATAATGCTAAATACAAATGTGTATTTTCTTTTTGAATAGTTTTAGATCCACAAATCCTACATTTTGCATCTATTAAGTCTTCTTCTGTTGGTATATATCCACAATCACATTGGTCACCTTTTGTAACCATTCCACAGCTTTTGCAAATTACTTCTAATTCTCTATCTGCCTCAAACTTATTACATTTTTCACAAAATGGTTGTAATGACTTTTTAGGATAAATATATCCATTTTCATATATTTTCAAAAATATTTCTTGTACATGTTTTTTATGATGTTCATCAGATGTTTTTGTATATATATCATAATCAAAATTCATTTTTTCAAATACTTCTTTAAATTCTTTATGATATTTATCTGCTATTTCTTCTGGTTTAACTCCCTCTTTTAAAGCTCTTTCTGTTATTGGCGTTCCGTGACAATCTGTACCTGATACATATAATACATCATCTCCTAATATCTTATGATATCTTTTTAAAAAATCACCAGATATTAGTGCTGCTAAATGTCCTAAATGTAATGAACTATTTGCATATGGCCATGCTCCTCCTATTAATATTTTTTTAGACATATTACCTCCTTGTTAATTTATATATAACTTTTTTAATTATTATTTACTATTATATCAAAAAAAGACTATATTTTGTTATATTTTCATATATTTATATAGCCTTTACTTTTATATTATTAATTTTTGATTTCTTTATCTGGAATTTTATAATATTTCAAATCACTTCTTGTAATATATACATCTTTTATATTTCCATCTTCTGAAAGCTTATTACATTTTATAATATT
>CALIMU010000149.1 GCA_938045355.1 uncultured Clostridium sp.
TTACTTTTCTAATTACATATTTATTCATTCTATTAGTTCCAATTCCACGAACTCCTCTAATTCCACCAGTTCCAAAACTCAAATCTTTGAAAAATCTATCTTCTATTTCTTTTTCATTCCCTGCAATGCTTTTCAATTCTTCTCTGTCTTTTTCGTCAATGGCATCTGAATTTAGCCAATATTCGTATTTTTTCATGTAGTCCATGATATTCCTCCTAAAGTTTTATTTAAAAAATTTAATTTATTATTTTTTATTATCTTTTTCATTTTTATCTAATATTTCTATTTGAACTGTATTTACTCTATTACCAGTAAAATTAAATCCAGTTAAATTTATATTTTCATTATATATAGTTTTATAACTCTTAGTATCATTTTCTTCTGGCAAAAATCCTAATAATTCTATGAAAAGTCCACCAATTGTTTCACTAATTTCTGATTTTAAATTTAATCCAAGTTTTTCATTTATTTGATCTAGTGTCCCTCTTCCGGTCTATCATAAATATATTTTCATTTTTTTTATCAAGTTTAGGAATATCATGTTCATCATCATATTCATCATTTATATCTCCTACGATTTCTTCTATAATATCTTCTATTGTAGCTATACCAATAACCCCACCAAACTCATCTGTTACTATTGCTATATGTTTTTTAGTTTTTTGCATTTCTTTTAATAGTTTATTTATTTTTTTACTTTCAGGTACTATAAATGGTTTTCTAAGGATTTCTCTTACTTTTTCAAGTGGAAATTCCATATCTTCTAAACTGTATTTTAATAAATCTTTTATATATAACATACCAATTACATTATCTTCTCTATCTTCATATACTGGTATTCTTGAATATCCTACAGAAACTGTTTCTTTTAATGTTTCTTTATCTAGATCATTTATATTTATCATATATGTTTCATTTCTTGGAACCATTATTTTAGAAACAATTTCATCATCAAAGTCAAATATACTCATTATCATCTTACTATCTTCATCTTCTAAAAGCCCTTGTTTTGTCCCCATATATATATTTGCTTTAATTTCTTCTTCTGAAACTTGTTGTTCTGTTAAAGTTCTAGATATTCCTAATAATTTTAGTATTAAATTTGTAGTAAATGATAAGATTACTACTATTGGTCTAAATATTATATATATAAAATTTACCATAGGAATTAAGGCAAGTGCTATTTTTTCTGGATTTACCATTGCTATTCTCTTAGGGATAAGCTCTCCAAACAATAGTATAAATATAGACAATAGTATTGTAATTATTATAACAGAGGTTTGAGCAGCATATGGTATTTTTAACATATTCAGAAAATCTGTCATATATGTTGATAAACTTGTTGCAGCAGATGCACTAGATAAGAATCCTGCAAAAGTTATTGCTACTTGTATTGATGATAGGAACTTAGTTGGTTCTTTTAATAGTTTTTGGAATAATATTGCATTCTTATTACCTTTTTCAGCTAATATCTTAATTTTAGTGTTTTTTGAAGAAACAATTGCAAGCTCTGCTGCTGCAAACAGAGCATTAATTGTTGTTAATATTAATATTATTATTATTTGTGTAATTGCATTCGTGTGTTCACTCATTTTATTTTATAATCCTTCTTTTATCTAATTTTACTTTTATTTTATTTTAATTATTTAAAGTTATTGCTTGTTTATAAGCATTTTCCCATTGTTTAAAGAAATCTTCTTTTAATATTTTAACATTATCTTTGTCAGTAGGATCATGTACAATAATATATTTATCATTATATCCTATTACAACAACTGTTTTTTTAGTTTTTAATGCTTCATATTGATTACCGAAGTCTGTCTTTCCAAACTTTTGGTGTTTCTTTTTTAGAATCATATTTTTCTCCAAGCCATACCATTACTGGTTTTGAATCATTTATATTATTATATAATTCTTCTTCTGTCATATTATTAGAACTTTGAACATAATGTCTTGTTATTTTATTCATTGCATCTACAATTGGATCTGCATATGATCCATATGTACCATCTTCAAAACTATTTGTTGGTTTTCCTAAGAATTCTTCATATGGATTACCTCCATTTAGTGTATTTGTAACTGTATTTGTAATTAAACCAGATCCTATATTTAAATGTCTAATAATCTCAGAAATTGTTGTTCTCTTATTTTTGTATTGTAATAACATTAATGCTGAGATAATTTCAGATGCTGATGGATATCCAAGTTTTTGACCATTTATATATGATATTCCAGATATAAGTTTTGGAAGTTCATCTAACACAGTCCCTTCTTTATTTTCTATAAATCCTACATCTCCTTCTTTTGTACGAATCTTATACCATCCATCCATTTCTTTTAATATTTCAATTTTATCCCATGTTACAGTATGTCCGAAGTGTATCATATCTTTGATTTGGTCCTGAATATATTTGATAAATACCTGATATATATTTAGTTTTACCACTAATTTTTTCATCTACTACTACAACATTCAGTTTTTTTATTATATTTTCATCATTTACTTTTGCAGTAATTTCTGTTGCACCTACTGCCTCTCCTTTTATAATTCCATATTTATCAACAGTAGCTACAGCTTGTGCTTCACTTTTCCAAGTTATATCTGTATATGTAGCATCATCTGGAGTAACTTTTGCATATGCAATATATTTTTGACCTTTACCTATTGTTATTGTTTTTTCATCTAACTCTATTGCTGTTACTCTTTTCCATTTTACATTAATTATACTTTCTTTAATAGTCTTTCCATAACTATTTTTAAATGAAATTTTTGAACTTCCTTGTTTTTTTGAAAGTATTGTATTTTTATCTGTAACTTCTATTATATCTGGATTTGATGATTCTATCGTTATTTCTTTATTTATCGCATTATCTGGGTAATATTTGAACTTATATGTATGATTTGTTCTTGCTGAAATTTCATTTATATCATTTAATATATCTATATTTTCAAGAATATTTACACTTGTGACAGTAAGTTCATTACTTGATATATACTTATTGCTTAATTTTATAGTTGTTTTTCCTAAATTTTTACCATATGCTATATTATTTTTTATTTCTGCTATATCTTTATTTGATATAATCCATTCTAAATCATCCACATATGCATCTTTAGGTTCAATTTCTATTTTTATTCCTACTCCTTTTCCTTTATTTATCTTATCTGTTTCCATAGAAATTGTTATATTTTCGATTTTTTTAGAATCTATTTTAGTTGTATCTTTTATACCTGTCCATCCTCTAACAATTAAGGTTAAAGTTAATAATAATGAAATTGTTATCCATAATATTATTTGTATATATTTAGGTATTTCTTTTATTTCTTGTTTTGTATCTTTTCCGAAAATTATTTCTCCTAATTTCTTTTCAGATTTATCTCTTCCGTATATTTTCTTTTCACTCATTAAAAGCAAAATCCTTTCTAATATTATATATTATATATAATATCATAAAATAACTAAAGTTTGTTGATTTTATGAAAGTTTTCTATATTAATATAGAAAATAATAATAATTTGAAGATTAGAAAAAGTGAGTATGTACTCACTTTTATTTATATATTATAATTTTTTA
>CALIMU010000150.1 GCA_938045355.1 uncultured Clostridium sp.
ACATATACTTTTTATATATCTAGATATTTTTTCATCTAAATTACTATTAAAAGTATCTTTTTCTATATCTTGAACATATTTGTTATAATCTTTTCCTATCATCATTCCCAAAAGGATTGATAAATTTTCTATATATGTATTTGCCTTTGTATTAATATTTTTTTCTATTAATTCTAAAATTAATTGTTCTTTTTTCAACATAATATTATTACTCTATCCCTATTTTCTAAATCTTTTACACATTTAAAATCATTATAGTTATTTTCTTTTGCTATATCAAAAACTTGTTCTTTTTGCATATACCCTATTTCTAAGAATAGTCTTGATCTTCCTTTTAAACAACTTTTTGCCTTATATATTATTTTTCTATAATATTCTAATCCGATCTTCTCCTCCATATAATGCTAAACTTGGTTCTTTTTTTACATCATCTGTTATCTCTTTCATTTCATCTTTACTTAAATATGGTGGATTTGAATATATTATATCATATTTTTGTTGTATATCTTCTGTTAATATGTCTTTTATAACTATATTTACTTTATTTTCAAGACCATATCTTATTATATTCTTTTTAGCAACTTCTATTGCTCCTTCAGATATATCTATACCATCTATTATAATATTTTTATATTTTTCTAATCTTTTTAATATTGCAATTATAAGGGCACCGACTTCCTATTCCTATTTCTAATATTCTTATATCTTCATTAATGTTATAATTTTCTTCTATATATTTACATATACTATCTACAAGTATTTCAGTATCAAGTCTTGGGATAAGGACATTATCATCTACATATATATCATATCCAAAAAAATTTGCATTTTTTGTTATATATTGATATGGATATCCTTCACATAGTTTATTAATTGAATCAAAAAACTCTTTTTCATCTACTTCTTTTTCTTTAAATAGATCTTCAAATATATATCTTACTTTAAGTTCATATTCTTCTATATTTGCTTTTTTTGCCTTTTCATTTGCTTCTTTTAGCATTTCATATATTTTCATTTTTATCCTTATTTAGCATATTTACTTATTACAAACTTTCTTCTTATTTCTCCATTTTTTATTTCGCCGAAGTCCTATAACCTCTCCTTCAATATTTACTAAATATATACCATCATTATATTTATCCTTATTAACCCTTGTAGAAAGTCCTACTAAAAATGCCTTTTTTCTGTCTTTATCTAAATTAATATTATTTTTAAAATTATCTTTTAAAACTTCCTCTTCTGTATATTTTTTTAATATTATTTCTTCTTCATCAATATTTTCATCTATATCTTCAATTATATTATCTATATTATTATAATTTCCTACAGCTATTCTTCTAAGATCTGTCATTATAGCTATTGTTCCCATGTTTTCTGCTATATCTCTTACTAAACTTCTTATATATGTACCTGATGAACATTCTACTTTAAAACTTAATAAAATATCTTTAGGATTATTATCCCATAATTCTTTTAAAGATATATCATACATATTATATATTGTTATTTCTTTTGCTTTTTCTTTTGCCATTTCTATAGCTTTTTCTTTATCTTTTCTTGCTATTTCATACAATTTTTTTCCATTTAATTTTTTAGCTGAATATATTGGTGGAATCTGTTTTTTAGTACCCAATTCTTTTTTCATTGCTATTATAATCATATCAAAAAATTCATTATCTACAATATTATTTTCTCTAAATGATTTATCTTCTTCTAATATTTCTCCTTCAATATCTAATGTTTCTGTGTTATATCCAAATTTCATTTCTACTAAATATGTTTTATCATGTTCCATTAAATATTTAGAAAGTTTACATGTATTTCCAACAAGTACTGGCAAAAGTCCTTTAGCCATTGGATCTAATGTTCCAATATGTCCTGCTTTTACTCCATATTTTTTAGAAATATTTTCAACTACATTTCTCGAGGTCTTTCCTTTTTTCTTATATACTAATATTAATCCATCTTCCATTATTTATTCTCACTTGCTTTATTTATATATGTAATAGCATCTTCTATAATCCTCTTAAGATTATCATAAGGTTTACCACTTATTCTAAATCCTCCAGATCCTTTATGTCCGACCTCCGACCATATATATTTGCAAATTCTCTTGAGCTTATATATTCTATACTATTTTTAGATCTTACAGATGCTTTTGTATTTCCTTTATCTTCTCTTAAAAATATTGCAAGTTCAACACCTTCAATATCTCTTATAACATTTACAATACCATCAGAATCACCTTTTGATATATTCATATATTCTTCATCTTTATCATCTACATATGTTATTGCAAGCTTTCCTTCTAAATAGAATCTTAATCTTTCTACTGCTTTTCTTTGTAATGCAAATCCTTGTCTTGTCTTTGTATTTAGATATTTTTCATATATTTCATATATTTTTATTCCCTTTTTTATCGCTTCTTTTCCAATATCAAATGTTATTTCAGATGTCCCTTCATATCTAAATCCGTCCTGTATCTGTTATTACACCAATTATTATTGCTTTCATCATATCATATGTTATATCATATTTTAATTTTTTTAATATCTTATATACTGTTTCACATACTGCTGGTGACTCTTCTTCTACATACATTATATCTGTAAATATATTTCCACCTATATGATGATCTATATTTATACTTCTTTTAGATTTTTCTAATATATTATCTGATATCAAGAAATTACTTTTACTATTATTATCTAAAAAGATTGCTAAATCATATTTTTTATTAGATTTTTCAAATTCACCTATTGTTATTATTTTATCTGTATTTTTAAGTTCTAAAAATACTTTTGGCATTTCATCTAAAACTATTTCTGCATCTTTCCCTATATTTTTTAATGCTTCTTGCATTGCAAGTACAGATCCAATTGCATCACCATCTGGATCCCTATGTGCTGTTAATATTATTGTATTACTATTATTTATCTCATCTTTAAATTTTTTTATAAACTTTCCAAATTCTTCTATTCTTTCCATTACTATCCTCTTTAATTGTTTACCCTTTATTCTTAAGTTCAAACTCTACATATATTATTTTTCCATTTTCTAGAAATACCATTATATTTCCTTTTTCATCTGCAATATATTTTTTAAAATCAACTGCTTGTTTTTGTCTAATTGCTTCATCTCTTATCTTTGATATTATTGATTGTGGTTCAAATCCTAATTCTGTTAAATATTCTTCTATTGTTAATATTTTTTTCTTTTCATATGAATAGTTATACATATAAGATGAAGATTTACCATCTTCTACTATTTTTACCATCAATGATACTACAATATTATTTCCATAACCTAAATATGATATATCTAAATCTTTTAAATTACCTTTTCCTTCAATACTTTCTTTAATCTTATTTAATAATTCTTCTATTTTTGAAAATATTATCTTATTACCTTCTGTTTCTTCTAAATTAAATTCTGGTATTGCTGATGTTATTTTTGTTTTAGTCCCTGTAAAATCCTTTAACTTTTCTTTAGTAGTTATAGCTTCTTTAAACTTATTTTTTACTGGTATAATTTCTCTTATTTCATCTATAACCTTATAATTATTTATATCTTCTTCTTTCATATCTATAGTACTTATTTTTGCAATTATATTATTATATTCTACACCTTGTTTATCTCCTATTGTTATATCTTTTGGCATAATAAAAACAGTATATAATGATATAATTGTCATAATTAATATAATTATACATAAAGAAGTTAATGCAATAGTCCTAATTTTATCTACAACACTATACATATTATCAAGATTTCCCTTTATATTTGCACTATCATATACTTTTTCTGTAACTTCATTAAATTTTTCTCTTATTTTTTCTTTCTTATCTTTATCCATATTACCTCTTAAGTTATATATTTAAACATATCATATATTATACTATTATTTAGTAATATTTTTAATATTTCTTTCATTTTTACATTATTTCTTAACATTTCTTTGATCAGATATAATATGTGATATATCTTTAAAATTTCCTGATATAATTAATTCTTTGATACTTAAAGGTTTTAAATCAATTTTTTCAAGTTCTTCTTTATTTACAAACCTATAATTCAATTTTTTTACTCCATCAATATCATGTTCAATATATGACCAATTATCTTTTTCTAACTTTCCTTTTACATCTATTAAATAATATTGTTCAATCCAGTGTTCTATTCTATTATTTTTTTCATATATATTTTCATGATAACAAACAAGTTTAAAATCTTCTTTTATTATATCTATTTCAACTTCTTCTTTTATTTCTCTTATTAAAGCATTATCTAAATTTTCTCCTACTCTTACATGTCCTCCTGGTAATACAAAATAATCTTTCCCTTCTATATTTTGTACAAGATACTTATCATCTTTAATTATAATTCCTACTACCCTATAATGAAAATCGTATTTTCCTTCCTTAAACTTTACATCAATTATCTTCATATTTCCTCCTATAACAACAAATATTATAACTAATTTTAACATTTAACAGATCTTTCTTTCAACAAAAATATTAGAATAAAATTATAAAAACATGTATATTTAGTTTACATAATTATGAAATTATGTTATAATAATTATAGATACAGCAAATTGGAAATACTAAAAATTTAAATTTAAATTTTAGGAGGAAAAATGATGAAAAATTCAATCAGAAATTCAATGAAAAAAGATGAAAAAAGATGTAAAGGGGAACAAATCAAAGGTTTTATTAAAAACTATTTTTTAGAAATTCTTGGAATTATAATTATACTAGTTCTACTATTTGCACTTCTTAATGGAAGGAAAATAAATTATAATACAAATAATTCTTCAAATGGAAAAGTAAATACACAAACGATACCTCAAAGAGATAATTCAAAAAGTATAAAAGTTAATAACTATAACAAAAATACTTATGAATTAAACAAAAGAAGTTTTAATGAATTGTTTATAAACCAATATGAAAGTCAAGGAATCTTTAGAGTGAAACCTTCTGACCTATTAGAAGGTAATACAATTATTAGATTTTCATCTAAGGTTTACTTAATACACATAACTGGAGATAAAGAGATAATCGATAACATTGTATTTAGATTCATATCTAATTACAAAAATTTACTTGAAAAAGTTGAAGAAAACGGTAATTCTATTACTCTTTATATAAGAAGAAAAGAAAACTTTTCTTTCTATATAAACCTAAGAAATAAAGAAAAAATTTCAAAAAATTTCATAAAAAATGACACTTTATTTTATATAGAATATCAGGAAGGCTCAGCTGAATAAACCATAAAAAAATCCTTTATTAATTTTTCATAACAAAAAAGTCCTATAAATATAGGGCTTTTTTTATTATATATTATTTATCTAATAATGCAACAACTCCTGGTAAATCTTTACCTTCTAAAAATTCTAGAGATGCTCCACCACCTGTTGAAATATGTGAGAACTTATCTTCAAGTCCTAATTTAACTATAGCTGCTGCTGAATCACCACCACCTATTATGCTTATACAATCAGTATCTGCAATTATTCTTGCGATAGCTGCTGTACCATTCATAAATGTAGGATTTTCAAATGCACCTGCAGGTCCATTCCATATTACAGTTTTAGCTTTTCTGATTTCTTCTCCAAATATTTCGGCAGTCTTAGGTCCAATATCATATCCTCCAAGATCTTCTGGAATCTTATCATATGGAACTACTTTTGCTTCTGCTTCTGTTGCTTCAAACTTATCTGATACAACAACATCAACTGGTAATAATATTTTAACATTTTTTTCTACTGCTTTTCTCATTATTTTTTTAGCTTCTTCTGCCATATCTTTTTCACAAAGACTTGTTCCAACATTTAATCCCATTGAATAGAAGAAAGTATATGCCATTGCTCCACATATTATCAAACTATCTACTTTTTCAAGTAAACTGTCTATAACAAGTAACTTATCAGAAACCTTTGCTCCTCCAAGTATTGCAAGAAGTGGTCTTTCTGGATCGTTTATAGCATTTGATAAAAATTCTATTTCTTTTTCTATTAAATATCCTGCATATGCTGGTAAATATTTAGCAACTCCTGTTGTTGATGAATGTGCTCTATGTGCTGTACCAAAAGCATCATTTACAAATATTTCTGCAAGTTCTGCAAATTTCTTTGATAGTTCTTCATCATTTTTAGTTTCACCTTTTTCAAATCTAACATTTTCTAGCAATAATATTTCACCATCTTTTAGATTTTGTGCCTTTTGTTTTGCATCTTCTCCAACAACATCTTTTGCTAAGATAACCTTAACATTTAAAAGTCTTTCAAGTTCATCTCTTACAGGTTTTAATGAAAACTCTTCTTTAAATTCTCCCTTTGGTCTTCCTAAATGTGAACATAATATTATTTTAGCATTGTTTTTTAATAAGTATTTAATTGTATCTAATGCTTTTACTATTCTACTATTATCTGTTATTTTTCTATTTTCATCTAGTGGAACATTAAAATCACATCTTACTAATACTCTTTTTCCTTCTAAATTTTGTATATCTTCTACATTTTTTTTACTCAATTTATTCATTATTTTTTGTATACTCCTTCTCTTTCTCCGATATATCTTACAAATTCGATAAGCATTGAAGTATATCCCCATTCATTATCATACCATGATACTACTTTAACAAATGTTGGCGATAACATGATACCTGCTTTTTCATCAAATACTGATCCTTTTGTTGAATGTACGAAGTCTGAAGAAACTACATCATCTTTAGTATATCCAAGTATTGTACTTAAAGATCCTTCTGATGCTTCTTTCATTGCTTTACAAATTTCTTCATATGTTGTTTCTTTTGCAAGTCTTACTGTTAAATCTACAACTGAAACATCTGGTGTAGGTACTCTAAATGCCATACCTGTTAATTTTCCATTTAATTCTGGTATTACTTTACCAACTGCTTTTGCTGCTCCTGTACTTGATGGTATAATATTTGCTGCTGCGGCTCTACCACCTCTCCAGTCTTTTTTAGATGTTCCATCAACTGTTTTTTGTGTTGCAGTTATTGAGTGAACTGTTGACATTAATCCTTCTATAATTCCAAATTTATCATTTAAAACTTTAGCTATTGGTGCTAAACAGTTTGTTGTACATGATGCATTTGATACTATGTTCATTGAAGTATCATATTTTTCATTATTTACTCCCATTACAAACATTGGTGCTGTTTTTGATGGTGCAGATATAACTACCTTTTTAGCTCCTGCATCTAAGAATGCTTGTGCTTTTTCTACTTCTACAAACACACCTGAACATTCTATAACTGTATGTACATCTAATTCTCCCCAAGGAACATTCTTTGGTTCTAATTCATTAAATACTCTTATTTTCTTTCCATTTACTATTATATGTTTATCATCATGTGATAATTCTCCTTTGAATTTTCCATGTACTGTATCATATTTTAATAAGTATTCTATATAGTCTGATGCTAAAAATGGGTCATTTATAGCCACTACATCTAATCCTTTTTCTATTGCTATTTGGAATGCAATCTTTCCTATTCTTCCAAATCCATTAATTGCTACTTTCATTTTATTCCTCCTTAATTATTTATTATACCTATATACTATATCTTTAAATTTAAAAAATCAATAAACATATGTTAAATATACTTAAAAGTTCCTATATTATTAAATATATAATTTGATTACAAAATATCATTATGTTAAGCTATACCTTTTGTTACACTTTTGTAATCTTTCTTTTATATCCTTACTCTCCCATATAATTACAGCATTTTTTACTACTATAATACATATTATAATTTTTGACACATTTTGATTTCCTTGATATATATATAGTGTAGTAACACTAAATAGGTACTACAAAATAATTACTATATGTACTAAACTTGTTTTAGTACATTCAAGGTTAAATCTATGGTGATTATCATAGATATAAGGAGGAATTATGGGATACATAAAAGAAGATTTAGAGAATTTAAAAACAAACTTAACAGACTTAATTGGTGAAGAAATATTAATTGTAGAACCAATTAGTAAACGTGGAAAAAAACTTGGTAAAATATGTACTGTTGAAGATACATATAATAATTTCTTTAGAGTAAAATTTGATGATAATAAGATTATAAACTATAATTATTCTGATCTTTTTACAAAAGATATTAAAATAAAAACATATAATGGAGAAACTTTTGATCCACTTGATATACCAAGACCACTTACAAAGAAGGAAACTATCCCATCTTTAGATATGAAAAGTTATGATTTAAATAGCTTTAATAATGAAATGTAATTTAAACAAGATAAAGATATATAAAATTAAATAAGATAACTAATAAATAATTTAAAAATGTTAATAGTAAAAGTAATTATAACTTAATTGTTATAATTGCTTTTTTTGCTTTTATTGGCATTTTATGTTATAATATTATTGAAGTTAATTCATAATATAAAAACAGAATTGTTTTTATAAATCTAAAAAGAAAGAAGTTGAGTTTTATGAAAAAAATTATTATTAGTGTTTTAGCAGTAATTATGTGTTCATCGCTATCTTTTGGAAGATCTGAAAGTGAGGGAAAAAAGAAATTAATAAGTTCTATTCCAAAAGAACTTATTATAGCAAAAGAAAGTACTCAAGAAGACTTTCAAAAAGAAATACTAGAAATTCACAATGCAGATGCTAAAGATTTCAAAGTGTCGGTGACAATCGCTGACACAGATAGCAATATTGAGGGATTGGAATATGTCTTTTTGGACGATTCAATGAAATTCATAGTTGACAAAAAAACTTATGATTCTCTAACTGAGTTGGAGAGAAGCTCATTATCTAATAAAGTCTTCGCAAAGAAGACTTTTGAGCAAAATGGTACCTCTGAATTTCAATTTACGTCTGACTCAAAATTATTCTATATTGGAATAATTTATAGAACGACAGATGGAGGAAGTACTGACCTATCAAAATTATTTCATGTAGAACTTTCAAAATGATGTTGTAAAGAATAATTTTAGTAATTAACTTTTTAATTTTAAAAAAAACATCTTAAAGGGATTTACCTTTTAAGATGTTTTTCTTTTTTATTTCTATTATTACTATTATTTTTCTATTAATTATCTCTATCTATTTTGCCTTTTTTAATAATATAAATGATATTGTTGCTACTATTGAAAGCGCTGCCATTAATATTATTGGTGCATCTTCTATACCTGCCTTTGGATTTTTTGATGGTTGAGTTGGTTCAGGTGTTGAAGGTTGTTGTGATGGTGAAGGTGTTGGAACTGTTGGTGCAGGTGTTGAAGGTTGTTGTTGAGGTTGTTGATTTGGTTGTTGTTGTGATGCTTGTCCTATGTTTATTTTAGTAGAAACATCATTTGCAGTACCTTGATCTAAACCACCTTCAAGTTTAATTGACTTAAACTCTATACTTGTTTCATTTGTACCTGTTCCTGTACCACCCACAGATAATGATTGTTGATTACCACCTGATAAATTAATACCTGAACCTGAATTATTATTATTATTTGTTCCAGATTGACCTGTTTGACCTGTTTGTGATGCTGGTGCTATATCTGATCTCACTTTAAATGATATTTGAAATACTGGTCCATTTGATTTTACAGCTGTTGTTGATGTTGCTGTTATCTTCTTTGAGAAATTATCAAATGTAATCTTCCATCCAGACATTCCTTCTATTTGATTATCTGTAGTTATTTCATTTAAAACTTTATTATCATATGATAATGTACCTTCTATTTTTGTTATCCCATTTGCTCCTGCATCTATGCTTTCTGCCTTTACTTCTACAGTAAATTCTTCTCCTGGTGCTACTGTAGTCTTTCTTGGTGTTAATGTTATATTTGCTGTTACTGCCGCAAATACATTAGTTGCATATATTAACATCATTACTGCTATTATTGTTGTAGCTAATATTACTTTTATTTTTTTCATTACTCTCTCTTCCTCTTTCTATTTCTATATTTATATACTTATATTTATATATTATATTATTATTCTTAAAATTTATAAAAACCACATTTGTATCTTTTTTTATTACTTTTGTAATATTTTTATAACACAATTTTAAAAATATTATACAGTATATTAAAATATACTGTATTTTATCTTTCTTCTAATTCTATATCTTGACATATTTTCTTTTTTTCCAACATCTTATAATGTTCCATCATTTTTTTTGATGCTTGATACATCTTCTTTCCTTTACCATTTTTTGAAATTTCTTCAATTTCACTATATGCTATCATTTCCCTCTCCTTAACACTTTTACACCTATATTATACTCTTTTATTATAAAAAAGTCAAACTGTAACTTTTTATGTCACCTTTGTTTTTATAATAAAAGCAAGGCCTTTTTTCTATCTTGTCCTCGCTTTTATCAATATAATATACAATTATAATAGCACTAATTTACCAAGTAAATTATATATACTATAAATTATTCTACTCATAAATGTTCCATTTGATATTAATATATATACTATAAATGTTGTAGTTATTATTGTTTCATATTTTGTTACAATATTAACAATTTCACTTCCAATAAATGGTTTTACAATCTTATATCCATCAAGTGGTGGTATTGGTATTAAATTAAATACTCCCATACCTATATTTATCAATACTGCTATTTTTAATATTTCAAATAAAACATAATTTTTTAAAAGTCCTATTATTCCAATTGAAAGAAATATTCTTATCAATACCATAAGTAAAACTGCTGTTATAAGGTTTGCAACAGGTCCTGCTAATGCTACTATTGCTTCTATTCTATCTATTGGGATATTTTTCTTTTTAAAGTTATTAGGATCTATTTCTACTGGTTTACCCCATCCTATTCCACATATAAACAATGATAATAATCCTATCCAGTCTATATGTTTAAATGGATTTAATGTTATCCTATCTTTTGCTGTATCATCTCCATATTTTCTTGCAATAAAAGCATGTCCAAATTCATGTACTGTTATTGCAATCATAAGTGCTGGTAATGTATATAATATATAATTAAATGAATTTAATCTCATTATATATATTATTACTGCCGCTAAAGCAATACCAATTATAATTTGTTTTGCTGTTAATCCTTTTAAAAATTCCATTACTTTTTCTTTCATATTTATCTCCTATATTAATGTACTAAATATGCTCTATTTAGCATATATATTAATTATAACATATTTATTTCTTTATTTATGCATATATCTTTTTTTATTTTTCATTACTTTTTTCAACTAATATATCACTAAATATATTTTCTTGTTTTATTTTCACCTCATTTTTCTTTGCCATTTCTAAAATTCCTAAAAATGCTGATATTATTTCATCTTTACTTTTATTCTTATTTAAAAACATTGTATTAAATATAAATTTTGGAATTTTACTTAAAAATGTAAACATTTCTTTTATCTTATCTTTTACACTAACTTTTTCTTTTATTACTAGCCTATCTATATTATCCTTATTTACATTTTCTTTCATTTCAAATTTAAGTATTTGAAGCTTATAACTTCTTGTTAATGTATATGGAGTATATAATCCTTCAAATTCTTTTCTTTCCAATTTCAATTCTTCTCTTTTCTTATTTATCCTATAATTATATTTTTCATATCTTTTTTCTAATATTTTACTTGCTTCTTTATATT
>CALIMU010000151.1 GCA_938045355.1 uncultured Clostridium sp.
AACAATTTAAAAATCCCATTATTAATTATAAAATAGAATACTACTGTTATAATTAATACCATTTCAAGGTTCTTATTATAGTTAATAATAAAAGTTGGTACATTAAATATATCTAATATTATTAAAAATCCAAAAAATAACAATGTATTTTCTAATATATCTTTCCAATTAAAGGTTTTTATAAATTCATTCATTATTCCACATTCTCCCCAAATTATTATATTTCTTCATATATTTCTTCACTTTTCTTAATCATATTGGCAAATGCTACTATTATTAAAATATAACATACTGTTTTAGGTATCATAAATGCTCCTAAAGTTGGAACTTTAGTTGTTCCAAGAACTACTATTAAGTAGAATAAGAATGATAATAATACATTAATCCATATATGTTTAAACTCATTACATTCTTCTCTTTTTTGATAATATAATACTATTATAATTATTCCCATAATTGTAAATGGTATATTTCTTATTATTCCCATCATAACTGAACCATCATCATTTGTAATCCAATTATTTTGTGGAAGTATACATAATATTATTCTTATGATAGTAAGTATCCAAATACTCAATTCTATCTTTTTAGTATTTTCTACCTTAAATTTATTTTTGTATATATAAAACATTAATATATAGAATATAGTCATAGTTACTGATGTTACTAGCTTTCCAATTCCTAATGCCACTGTAAAATCATATTGAATAAAATTCTTTAAAACTCTTGGTACTAAATGAAATGCATCACCACTTCCTAAAAGTAATGTTGCACTTCCCATTAATCCCCCTAACTTATTCCTATATTTAACAATTATATACACACCTGTCACAATTGCTATTATCAGATAACATATATCAAATATTGTCTCTCCATATATTTTCATTATCTCTCCCATCATATTCTCCTTCCTCTTCAATTAATTAAAGCTTTTTCCTTTTTTATTGAAAATAATATAAAAATTGTATATAATAATTATGCAGCTATAGCTCAATTGGATAGAGCATTTGACTACGAATCAAAAGGTTGCAAGTTCGAATCTTGTTAGCTGTACCAATATTTTATTCAAAAAGCTTGTTTATCCAAGCTTTTTTCTTATTTTAATAGATATTCAAGTGTAGCAATTACCATATCTGGATACTTATCTGCTCCTTTTCTTAATTTAAATTGTCTTTTCACTTCATATAACCATCTCCATTTAGGCATTCCTTTTGGTGGTTCTTTTTCTTCATAATACTTTATTTTTTCTTTTAATTCTTCCTTAGTATATTGTTTGCTAACATATGTACCATTCTCATAATTATAAGTGCAAGTTCTTTCTAACAAATCATCTTTATCCATTAATTCCACCTCCATTATGTTTTATTATATTTTATTATTTAATCTCTATTATTTATAATTTAATCCTTATATATGCTCTTATCTCTTTACCTTATTTAATAATTTTTCTGTTCTTTGTAATAATTCATCTGTTTCTTTTATAACTTTTTCAGCTTCAATTAAATCTAATTCTGTTTCTTTTATAACTTTTTCTACATTATTTTTCATAATTATATTTTCTCCTTATACTTTCTTTTCAACTTAATTATTTCTACATTTACATTTTTAGCACTTTTTTCTAAAGTTCTCATACGTTTATTCAATCTTTTTCTAATTTCTAATATTCTTTGCCTTTGCATATTTATATCTACAAGATTCTCTTTCATTTCTTCATATATAATTTTATCTTTGTCTTCCATATATTCCTTTCTTTTCCTCTTAATATATTCCCCAAAGATACTTTCCCCATATCATCATTATACTCATCTTAGTCATATATTTCAACTTAAAAAAACTCCCTATTTCTAGAGAGTTTCTTCTTAATTTTATTATTCTATTTTATGTTATTATTTGTTCTTATTCTCCTATAACATTATTATATATCTCATTAGATATATCTTCTATTGTTCTCATATTTTTGTTTTCATCTAAACATTCAATCCTAATCCAATCATTATTATATGCAAGTTCTTCTGCCATATTATATGCATCTTTTAAAAATTCTAGATCTTGTTCATGTATATCTTTTTTATCATTTCCATCTATCTTATTTTTTCTATCTTTTATAAGTTTTTGGCTATCTTCAACACTTAAATGTAGATATATAACTTTATCTGGTCTTGGTATTTTGTATAGGTTATATTCAAAATCTTCTTCCCATCTTAAGAATTTTTCTTTTTCTTCTTTGTCTTGAATCTTAGCTCCTTGATATATCATATTTGATATTACATATCTATCTATTATTATATAATAGTCATCATTATAATATCTTTCTATTTGTTCTTTAAATGTTATATATCTATCTATTGCAAAAAATGTTGATATTATATATGGGTCTTGTTTTTTTGGATCTTTTCCATATTCACCATTCAAATATTTTTTAACAAATATTGATGAATAACTCTCATAATTAGGGAATGTAAATCTTATTACTTTTTTCCCTTCTTTTTCTAATCTTTCAAATAGCTTTTTTGTTTGTGTTTCTTTTCCACATCCATCTGTACTTGATTCTACAATTATAATTTTACCCATAATATTTTTATTCCCCTTTTATATATTTTTTTTCTTCATTTTTTCTTCCATTTAACATTTCAGGATCAAAGTTTTTTATTCTTATATTATTAGTATAAAGTTCAATTCCTTCTGCTTCTAACACTTTCATTATTTCAAAATTTATTCTTTCTTTTACTACCAAGAATCTTGGTTTTTTAGCTTCATCAATATAACAATTTATTGTTATTTTCATACCTTCTTTTGCTATCTCTTCAAATTTTATAGCAATTGTTTCTGTTAAAACCTTTTCATTATTTTCTAAAAATAATCTTACTTTATCCATTACTCTTCTAACTTTTTCAATCTTTATACCATATGATATATATATTGGAAGATTAAATCTTCTATTATCTATTTCACTTATATTTGTTACACATTCTGTTGTTATTTTTAAATTAGGAACATTTATAACAGAATTATCATCTGTCCTTATTTTTATAGTTCTTAATGTTATATTTTCTACAACACCACTATATGAATCTCCTTCAATTATATCACCTATTTTAAAAGGCTTTTCTGTCATTATTGTTGCTCCAGAGATTATACTTTTTAAGAAATCCTGAAGCGACAAGCTTATAAACGCTGTACTTATACCAAGTCCTGCAACAACCCCATTTAGATTATATCCAAATTCTGCAAGAACAACTACACCACCTATAAAATATGTAATTGCGACAAATACACTATATATAAAATTAATTATAGGTGCACTTCTATCTGAAGAACTATCTCCTTTTTGACTCATAACTTTTGATACTATACCTTCTGGTTTTACTAATATTGCTATAAGTCTTGTTATTGTTATTATTGTTACAACCCTAAAAAATTTAGTAAACTTATCTATAAAATTTACATCTTTAAACCATATTAGAAATAACAAATATACCCCTAATATTATTATATAATTTTGCACAAATTTCATATTTCTTTTAGTTGTCTCATTTTCTTTTACATTAAATGATTTAAGTACAAAACTTGTTATAGAATTTACTATTTTTTTTCTAAAAAGCATGGAAAATAGAATTACTAATGTTAGTAATTCATTACTAAAAATACCTTTAATTTTTTCATACTGAACTGTTAATCCATAAATAAAATCTAGCATTCTATTTTCCTTTCTTTTATTATTATATCCTTATATTTATAATTTA
>CALIMU010000152.1 GCA_938045355.1 uncultured Clostridium sp.
GAAAGATTATTTAAAATTTAAGAATATGGTAGGTACTTATAAAGATGGTGTTACAGCTAATTTTACAAATAAAAATGTAATTAACTACTTAAAAAATTTAGATACTTCTAATTTTATTAAAAAATTTAAAAAATATAGAGAAACTAAAAATAAAACATTAGTACCCTATAATTTATATAAATTTTTTGTAGGATTTGATACAGAATATAAAAGTAATTTACAATATAATGCTAGGATAAATGAAGTTGACGAACTTGAAAAAGAAAGAAATATTATATTAAATAAAGAAGATGAAATTATAAGTTACCAGCTAAGTTTTATGATTAATGAAGATTTGTATATTAATACTGTAATTTGTGTATATTTAGGTTTTGAACTAGATTTTAACGAAGTTATAATAAAAACAATAATTGACTTTTTAAACACTGTTGGTACTTTTATAAAAAATGAAGATAGATTTGATTGTACCTTGATTGCACATAAAAATATAGTAGATTTTACAAAAGTGAGAGGGATGATAACTCCTAAAGTATTTGATAAAAATGCTGAATTACCAAAAAAATATGAAAGTTTGACAAGTATCCGTAATTGCTTTGTAACTGTAAAACCTATAACAATTTATGATATTGATTATAATAGAAATTACAAAAGTTTAGGAACTATACATTATAGAGATAGTTTATTACTTGATAATCCACAATCTTTGGCTTATTTAGGCGAAAGTTTAAACTTTAAAAAGTTAGATGTTGGAGAAAATATAGAATATATGGAAGATTTTATAAAATATGATCCTAATGCTTTTTTAATGTATGCTACACAAGATAGTAATATTGTTGTTAATTTTTTATATAGTATGTATTTGCATTGTTTAGAAGATGGAAAAGAAGTACCTTTGACAATAGCAGGATATAGTGCAGATGTAGGACAGAAATTTTTAAAAAAATTATACAACTTAAAAAGTGATGCAGATTTTGACAAAATATTTAGAGGAATAGAATGTAGAAAAGTTGGGAAAAGTAAACAATATTATATTAGAGATAGCTTGTATAGCCATTTTGGTGCTTTAGCTATGAATTATTATGGTGGAAGAAATGAAACTTTTGTACATGGGTATTTAAAAGGACGATTTTTTGACATAGATGGCAGTAAGTTTTATCCCGTTATGGCATCTATAATACCTCTGTTAGACTTTAACAAAGATCCTACATATATTCCTGCTGGAGAAGTAAAAGATGATACTTTTTTATGGGATGTTGAAGAAGTAGGATATGTAATTTGTGATTTTGATTATGCTGAAGTAGATAATAAAATGTTGCCTTGTATAACTGTAAAAGCAAAAAAAGGAAATGATGATAAGGGTCTTATATTTACTAGGAGTGGAAAAAATGTATTTACTACACTTACAGAAGTAAAAAGTGCTTATAAACTTGGTGCTAAAATAAATATAAAGTATGGAGTAAAATTTGAAATTTTAGATATACAAGGTTATGAAAAATACCCATTTTTAGAACTTTTTAAGTATTTTGCAAAACAAAGAAACAAATATAAAAAAGGTACACAATTAAATAAATTATGGAAACTAATAGCCAACAGTTTTACTGGTAAAATAGGACAAGGAATAAAAGGAAAAAGAGTATATGACTTTTCTAGTGCAGAAATGAATGATATTCCACAAAGTAAAGTATCATGTCCCCCATATATAACAGAATTAACAAGTGTTGGAAGAACTGTTATAACAGAAGTTATGAATTGCTTTATTCTGGAGGGTTGGGAGATAATGAATGTTGTAACAGATGGTTTCCTAGCCAGAAGTCCAAATAATAAAATAGTTACATCTGAAGATATTAACAATATAATAGAAAAATATAAAAATGATGATAGATTCCCGACTTTAAATAGATGGACAGAAGCTGTTAAATCATTAGAAGAAAAAAGTTATTTAGAAATTAAACACACTGGAACAGATTTACTGGTTGTAAAAACCAGAGTTTGTGCATTACTGAATATAGAAAATGAAGAATTAAGTCAGTACGCTACAACAGGATTTACTAATCCTCCAGAATGGAGTGATTACAGTTTAAATGAACAAATAAAGGCTTTTTTTAAAATAGTTACTGATAGAGAGAAAAGATTTAAAATAACTACCAAAAAACTTATAACCAGTAGAGATGTTAGAACAGGAAAATTTACTGGAAAAATGATAGATAAAGAGATAAGTTTTAATTACGATTACAAAAGAAAACCAACAGAAATTAAAATGGAAAATGATTATATATGTATAAAAACAAAAGCATGGGAAAATATTGAAGAATTTTTTATTGAAAAAGATTATAGAGAAAGAAATAAAGACATACAAATAAAGGATCTGCAGGGGGATAAAAAAATGGAAATTTTAGAAGATTTAAGAAAATATAAATTTAGAAATATTGACAAAAAGAATGAATTTAGTGATTTAATAGAAAAGTTTTTTATAGCATTTTTTAAAACTAAAATATTTACTATAACTGGAATAAATAAGGAATTGGATTATATATATTTACATAAGTTATTGCAGCTGAAGCAAATAGAACTACATGTTAATATTACAGCCTATAAAAAACTAAAATTACAGAAATTCATAAAGGATAACTTAGAAGAATTAAAGTTTGAAATGCTTGTACTTGCTAATAAAATTTTTGAAGAAGAAAAAATAAGATTTAGTTTTTCTGGAATTGAAAATAATCTTATAAAATACAATAAAATATTTTTTGAAGATGACATAAAAAATAATGAAAATAAAAAAATAAATATAGATGATACAGAAAATTTTAAAAATTTGACTATATAACAAAAAAAAGAGGTATACTATAATACCTCTTTTCTTTTTGAATGGCTTTAAACGGCTTCTAATAGAGCCGTTCTTTTTATTGATTTTGATTTTCTTCAACAATTTTATTTTTTTCTTTTTTCTCTTTTATTTCATTCAATTTTAATTTTAAAATATCATTTAGATTATCTAAAATCATTCTAAAATCACTACCATTTAATTTATTACTTAATATCCTAATATTTTTATTAATTGTATCTATTTTTAGATCGTTTTCAGCAATAGTTGTTAATCTTAAAATATCCTTAGCAGTAAGTCCAAACTTCTTATAATCTTTCTCTAATTTTTTTCTTTTTGTTTTAGTATCAGCATTTATATTTATATCAACATCAGTCATAATTTTTTATCTCCTTTCCCTTAATATTATTATACAAAGATTGTATAATAATTTAGAGGCAAAGTCAATCCAAAAATTATGTTATTTCTCTTTAGTTCCAATCCTTTTCGTGATATAATTTACTATATAAATTTATATTAAATCACGATCGGCTTTGCATTAAAGAGAAATAAGGCAAGATATTCGCACAACCGTAAACGGTGGTGTCATATCTTGCGAAGGACTTGCAGTCCCCTCGACCCCTTGCATACGATTTACAGTAATTAAAAGCAGTGCTTTTATATTCCTTTCAATCGTAGTGGGGAGATTATCCCCACACCCCTTTATTGCAAACTTATTCTAAATATTCGTGGGGACAACCACGACTATTCATAATAAGTTCGCTAGAAAAAATTTGGAGGCATAGAATGGATAAAGATGAAGAAAAAGAATTAGAATTTTTAGAAGTAGTTGAAGTAGTTAAAAAGAAAAGATGTGAGTTCCAACTGGAAGAAAATTTATTAAAGTTATTAGATGCAAAAGCCACTTTAAAAGATATTAGTAGGAGCGAATATATAAGAAATTTAATTTTAAAAGATATTAATAATATAACAACTAATGTAACTGAAAAGGATATTAAAAAAATTAGAAAATTAACAAATGAAGATAGAAGAATGCGAATAGCTTTTAATAAACTGGGGGTGTTATTAAATCAAAGTATTAAATATTTTTTAGAAAATAAAAAAGAAGAATTAGAAAGTTTAGAAAATGAAGTTTTAAACTTGTTAGAAAAGAATAAAAATGAGCTAGAAGAATACAAGAAATATTTGTTATAAGGAGAATAAGGATGCCTATATTAAAATCTATTGCAGCAAATAAAAAGGTCAAAG
>CALIMU010000153.1 GCA_938045355.1 uncultured Clostridium sp.
ATAAATATAATTAAATATAAAGAAAGGCAGGGGTTAAAATGACTATGAGAATAGAAATTAAAGATGAAATCACTTTATTTAATGGTACATTCCAGGGGGAACCTATTTATTATATGGTTGCATATAATAACTGTTCACCAAGAGTAATAATTTTAAATAAAAATAAATTTGATCTTTTATTAAGAAAAAGAGAAACTATAAGTTTCTCTGAAAAAAATTTCTATTTTAAATGTTGTGAAATATGTGTAACAACATTTTCAGATCGAAATTTTGAGCCTCAGCAAAAAACAAAGGCTCGCCATATTAGCTATTACTAAAAATATTATTAAAAGCAGCGTTAATTTACGCTGCTTTCTTTTTTATCTATCTCCTCTAATATTTGTTCAAGTGTTTTCCATCCTAAAAATGCACATTTAACTCTTGATGGCATATATGAAATATTTTTAAATGCATATGCATCACCTAATATTTCCATAAGTTTTTCATCATCTGTTTCATTTAACTTTATCATATCAAAAAATGTATTTATTATCTTTCTTGCCTCTTCTTTTGTTCTACCTTTAAGTATTTCAGCCATTATATTTGCTGATGCTTCTGATATTGCACATCCTCTTCCTGTAAAGCTTATCTCTTCTATTATTTTTTTCTTTCTATCTATCTTAACATATATTTTGAGTTCATCACCACAACTTGGATTTATTCCTTCTTTAGATATTCCTTCTATAATTTTTTTATGTTCTTTTTCTTTTGTATTTTCTATTATTACCTGTTTATATATATCCATCATTTCTTCTTTAGATATTCCCATTAAACATTTCTCCTATTCCAACTAATTTTTCAACAACATAATCAATTTCTTCATTTGTTGTATACATACCAAAACTTAATCTTAATGTTGATACTTCATCAATATATCTATGTAATGGCATTGCACAATGATGTCCTGCTCTTACTGATATATTTTCTAAATTTAATATACTAATTATATCATGTGAATGTATATTATCTATTGTAAATGATACTATTCCGGCATGTATTTTCCGTACTATATATTTTTATATTCTTAATTTTTTCTTTTAAGATATTAATCGTATATTTTGTAAGTTGTTTTAAATATTTTTCAATATTTTCTATCCCAATATTTTCAATATATTCAATTGCTTTTCCGAAGCCCATAAATACCTTCTGCATTTAATGTTCCACCTTCAAACTTTTCATTATATTCTTTAAATTTAAATTCATTTTCTAAAACAACTTCAATCATATCTCCGCCAAAATTTCTAGGTTTTACTTCATTTATATTCTTATCTGATATATATAATATTCCGAACTCCTTGTGGCCCATATATTTTATGTCCTGAAAATACTAATGCATATATTGTATCTAATTTTCTTACATCTATTTTCTTATGTGTTATTCCTTGTGAAGCATCTATTATTAAATATGGTATTTCAATATTAAGTTCTTTACTTCTTTTTTTTACAATTTCACATATTTTTTCTATATCAATCTCTTCACCTGTAACATTGCTTTGCATTGTTATACCTATAATCTTAGTATTATAACTTATTTTTTTTTCAAAATCATTATAATCAAAACTATAATCTTCTTTTAAATATACATATTTAATTTTGGTATTTTTTTCTTTAGATAATATTTGATATGGTACTATATTTGCATGATGTTCAAGTATTGTTAATAATATTTCATCATCTTCTTTTACTATATCCTCTATCCCAAAAATACATGTATTTAAACTTTCTGTTGCTGATTTTGTAAATATTATATTTCTCTTATTACTGTTTATATATCTTGCTACAATATTTCTCGTATTTTCAATTAATTCACTTGTTTTATCACCATATATGCTCATTTTACTATGTGAATTTCCATTAAATTTTATATAATATTCTTTTATTGCATTTATAACAACTTTTGGCTTTAATGCAGTTGCAGCAGTATCTAAATATATATTTCCTTCTTTTAATTGTTCAAAATCTTTTCTTATCTCTTCTACATTATATCCCACATTCACCTCATTTTTTATTTTATCTTTGATTTTATGTTATAAATTATACCATATTTAAAGATAAAAAATAACCGGCAATTTATGCCGGCTATTTTAGCTAAAAATATCTAAAATCGAAATTAATATACCATTTAATGGAGTAATTCCTAATATTCTCAACAAGATTGTGATCAAAACTACAATTAGCAAAAAATTTCTTGTTCTCAAGAATCTTTTACCCCCAACCGCTTCATATAAAAAGACAATATAGATGTTTAAGATAAAAATTATCATAATATATAAATCATATTGGAAATTGTATTTTGTCGCACAGAAATAAAATGCATTTCCAATAAGACTAAATGTATTTAGGACCCCCGTAAAAATGGGATAAGCCCATAATTCTAGATTTCCTTTAAAGTACAATAGAAACGAACATACATTAAGACCCCAAAATATCATTGAGACTTCATATAAAAAAAGTGTTTCTCTACTAACTGTTCCTAGCATCATATAAATCACCTCTTTATCAAAGTTTATGACCACTATGACCACATTACATATTTTATCACAATGATTATAACATTCATTGTGAATATCGTGATCTCTAGACTTCTAGAGACTTCCTCTATCAGTCCTGAAGTATCTGATTTATAATTTAATATATTTGTGATCAAGTATATTAAATAACAGATAATAATAAATGTAAGTTTCATATCTATTATTACTGTATTATAAGTAATTAAGGCTATCATTACAATGATATAAAATATTATTGTATAAACACAATTTATTTTATATCTTTCAACTACGTCTTTGATAAAAATATTCTTAATTTTAAGATTACCTTCATATAATTTATACATAATTGCAATTAACACCATTGCAATAACTATGTTAAATAACATCTAAACCACTTCCTTATTTTTATTTTATATTCATTAGCCTGCAAACAATGGAATAATTCCGAATTTAATTAATATTACTAAGATATTACAAGTTGCAAGCATAACTTCTAATATATTTCTTGACTCATCTTCATCTTCATCACTGTTACTGAAATTTTCCACCATTGATGGAATGAATATGAATGCCCCAATAATAACAATATACGTTATATTATGACCATATTTTTCAAAGATTAAATAAAAGAATATCGATATATAAATTGCTATCTTATATCCATATTCTTTATTGATTTCAATATAATCATTAAAAAACTTATAAAAAAATAACATTGCAAATAAGATATATACTACAATTTCCAGTATTCTTGCCATTTTATTCACCTTCTTTCTAAAAATCAATTGATTTCCAAATAATTTGTAAACAACTTATGTATACATAATAACATATTTTTTAATACTTATCAAATATAAAATAACTCTCGATATTAAATATCAAGAGTTATTACATAATTTTATTCTATAATTAAATGTTTTAATTCTTCTATTTGTTCTTGTTCTGGAGTATTATTTGCGATATATGTTTTAGTAACATTTATCCCATTTTCAATACATTCTTCTTTCCAAGATTCCATCCATTCACCAGTTCCCCAATCATATGATCCAAAAAGTACTAAATTTCTTGTCTTTAATTTTTCTTTTTCCATATCAAAAAATGGTCTGAATTCATATTCTTCTAGTTCTTCTGCTCCCATTGCTGGACATCCTAATGCTACTAAATCATAATCTTCTATATTTCCTTCAAAATCTGATACATAAAAAATCTCTGCATTTCCACCTTTTTCATTTACTCCTTCTGCTATTGCTTCTGCCATTATCTTTGTATTTCCTGTTGCACTCCAATATATTACTGCTACTTTCATTATTTATCTCCTATTTTTCCTTTGATTCTATATATTCATTATATCCACATTCTCTTATTATAATCTTATCTCCAGTTATATCTATAATCTTATTTGCTACAGTTTCTGAAAGCTCATGATCATGTGATGTAAATATTATAACCCCATCAAATTTTATAAGTGCATTATTTAATGCTGTTATACTTTCCATATCTAAATGGTTTGTTGGTTCATCAAGTATTAACACATTTGCACCAGATAACATAAGTCTTGATAACATACATCTAACCTTTTCTCCACCTGATAAGACATTTGCCTTTTTTAATGCTTCTTCTCCTGAAAATAACATTCTTCCTAAAAAGCCTCTTAAATATGTTTCATCTGGATCTTTTGAATATTTTCTAAGCCAATCTACCAAGTTTTCATCTTTATCTTTAAAATATTCATTATTATCTTTTGGCAAATATGATGTTGTTATTGTTTGTCCATATTCTACATAACCTTTATCAGGTTCTACTTCTTTTGCTAAAATATTAAAAAGTGTTGTTATTTTATTTTCATTTTCTGCAAGCACTAAGACTTTATCTCCTACTTTTATATCAAATGTTAAATCTCTTATACTTGCTTCTCCATTTTCTTTCCATATATGACTGACTTTTATAACCTCTTTACCTACTTGTCTTTCTTTTGAAAAATCAATATATGGATATCTCCTATTTGATGCTACTATTTCATCTAATTGTATCTTTTCTAATGTCTTCTTTCTAGATGTTGCTTGTTTTGATCTTTGTGATGCACCAAATCTTGCAATAAAATCTTTTAATTCTTTTATTTTTTCTTCTTTCTTCTTATTTGATTCTTTCATTTGTTTTTGTATAAGTTGGTTTGATTGATACCAGAAATCATAGTTTCCTGGATATATTTTTATTTTACCATAATCTACATCAACAATATTTGTACAAACTGTGTTTAAAAAATATCTATCATGTGACACTACTATAACAGTATTTTCATAATCAATTAAGAAATCTTGTAACCATTCTATTGCTCTTATATCAAGGTCATTTGTTGGTTCATCTAATAGAAGTACATCTGGATTTCCGGAAAAGTGCTTTTGCTAAAAGTACTTTAACTTTATCTTTACCTTCTAACTCTGACATATTTCCGGTATAATTTCTTTTCATTTATTCCAAGCTCTACTAACATTTTTATTGCATCTGTTTCTGCATTCCAACCGGTCTAGTTCTGCAAATCTTTCTTCAAGTTTTGCCGCTATCATTCCATCTTTTTCTGTAAATTCTGGTTTTGAGTATATTTTATCTTTTTCTTGTATTATTTCATAAAGTTCTGTATTTCCCATTATTACAACATCTATTATTCTAAAATCTTCATATGCATAATGATCTTGTCCAAGTACTGATATTCTTTCACCTTTAGTTATAGATACCTCTCCTTTATTTGCTTCTATTTCTCCGAGATAATATCTTTAAAAATGTTGATTTACCTGCACCATTTGCACCAATAACACCATAACAATTTCCCTTTTCAAATTTTAAATTAACATCATCAAAAAGTACTCTTGCTCCAAACCTTAAACTAACTCCTGTTACTGTTAACATTTTTTCTCCTTTTCTTAATTTATATTTATATAATCATTAAATTTCTTGTAAACTTTTTACGATATTTTCATATATTTTTCTCTTATAATCTAAATATATACTTTTTGTATTTTCTTCCATATATTCTTCATTTTCAAATATTAATGGTACTATTTTAGAAAGTACAACTTCTCTTTTTCCTTCTTCTTTACTATATCCTCTTGTTTGAAGATAAAATAGTTTCTTTTCATCAATCTTACCTATTGATGCTGCATGATTACCATTAACATTTTCTTCTGCACATAAAAGTATTGGTGAAGACTTACTTTTTGCATTTTTAGATAATAATAATACATTTTCTGCTTCTCTACCATCAGATTCTGGAGTACCTTTTCTAAAATTTATAATTCCTCTAAAATCCTTATATGCATTTTCAAAAAGGACTCCTTCTATATGAAGTGTTGTTATAGATTCTTTTCCTATATGATCTGCATAATACAAGAAATCCAATTTTTTATCTTTTCCGAAGTAAATATATTCCTTTTATATCAACTTTTGCTTTTTCATCTACTCTTGTAACATGTTTTATCATTTGATTTCCACTTCCTAAAAATACATATAATAAATTTACTTTAGCATTTTTTCCTGCTTCAACATATATACTATCAAGTGCAAAATTACTTTTATTTTCATTAAATATAATAACAACTTCAAAGTTTGAATTTTCTTCTGCCTTTATTATAATATTATTATCTCTATATGTATTTTCTTTATTTTCACATAAATTTAATACATATTTTGCTGATATATCTTTTCTTAAAATTATTTGTCTATTTGATAATAATATTCCATCATTTATTATATCAACTATTTTTTCTTCTTTATCCTTAGATATTACTATTTGTTCTATATTTTTTCTATATTTATGATCTTTTATTTTTTCATTTTTATCATCGCTAATATTAATATTAGCATTTTGTATAATTCTATTTATTTCTTCATCATCTAAGAAATAATCTTTTTCATATTCTTGAATTAAATCTTTCCCATAAACATATCTTCTCTTATGTTCTGTATTTTTTCCATTATTTAATATTTCTTCAGAACTTTCTTGTTTTAAATTTACTTTTTTTTCTGTTTCTTCTACTTCTTCTATTTTTTCTATAACATGTATATTGTTTATACTATTATTTTCATGTTCTTGATCTTTTCTTGTATAATTTCCAGGATTTGGTATTTTTCTTATCCTATCATTTATACTTCCTATAATCTCTTCATTTTCTTTAAATTCTATATATGGAACTGTCATCACCTTTTCATTAATATTAATATGATTCCAAGTCTTTTTTTCCATCCTATTTAAATATATTTTTTTCATTATCCATTTGTTCCTTCTAATTCTAATCCTATCAAATTATTCATTTCAACTGCATATTCTATAGGTAATTCTTTTGATATTGGTTCTGCAAATCCTCTTACTATCATAGCTTTTGCTTCATCTTCACTAAGTCCTCTACTCATAAGATAAAATATTTGTTCATCACCAATTTTACCTATTTTTGCTTCATGTCCTAAATCTGCCTCATCTGTTTTAACTGTCATTATAGGTATAGTGTCTGAAACTGCTTCTTTATCAAGCATTAAGCTTTCACAATCAGAATTTGATTTTGACCCTTTTGCCTTTTCATCTATATATACATAATTTCTTGTAACACTTATACCATTTCCTTTTGTTATTGCTTTTGTTGTAACTGCTGAAAATGTATTTTCAGCCAAATGTATATTTGCACATCCATTATCAATATATTGGTCACTTCCTGCAAATGTTATTCCTGTAAATTCACTTGCTGCATTTTTCCCTACTAATACAGATGTTGGATATAGCATTGATACTTTTGATCCAAATGATCCGAGATATCCATTCTACTTTACCATTTTCTTCAACTATTGCTCTTTTAGTATTTAAATTATACATATTTTTAGACCAGTTCTCTATTGTTGAAAATCTAACCTTTGCATTCTTTCCCACAAATATTTCAACACTCCCAGCATGTAAGTTTACTACATTATATCTTGGTGCTGAACATCCTTCTATATATGATATACTTGCATCATCATCTGCAACTATTAATGTATGTTCAAATTGTCCTGCACCTGCTGCATTTAACCTATAATATGATTGTATTGGTATATCTAAATGTATTCCTTTTGGTACATAAACAAAAGATCCTCCGAGACCATACCGCTAAATGTAATGCTGTATATTTATGAAGATTTTCATCTATTGCTTTTGTAAAATATTTTTGTACAAGCTCTGGATATTTTCTAACTGCTTCTGACATATCCATATATATTACGCCTTGTGATGTTAACATTTCTTTTACATTATGATATACCTCTTCAGAGTCAAACTGTGCACTTACACCTGCTAGATATTTTTTTTCTGCATATGGAATTCCGAAGTCTTTCAAATGTATTTTTTATACCCTCTGGTACATTATCCCATGATGCTTCTTTTTTTGCATCTGGCTTTATATATGTAACTATATCTCCCATCTTAAGACCATCTAACTCTGGACCCCAATTTGGATTTAATGTTTCATTATACTTCTTTAAAGCTCTAAGTCTTATATCTAACATCCATTTAGGTTCATTTTTTTCTTTAGATATCTCTCTTACTATTTCTTCTGTTAATCCTTTTTCAAGCTTTTTAGATATTTCTACATCTTCTATAATATCATATATTCCTCTGTCAAGTTCTTCTATATTTGTTTTTTTCTTCATTTCTATTTCCTTATATTCTTATCTTTGTTTTCCATATCCGATGTTTTTGTATTTCTTCTATTAAAGTTATATCTCCTGTTCTTTCTATCTTTCCATTTGATAATACATGTACAAAATCAGGTTTTACCCTATGTACCATTTCTGAATGATGTGAAATCATTATTATTGCTTTATCTTTATCAAAATATCTCATTATTGCATCTTCAACATCTCTTGTTGCATCAACATCAAGTCCTGAATCCACTTCATCTAACATCGCAAGTTTTGGTTTTAATATACTTAATTGCAATATTTCATTTTTTTTCTTTTCTCCACCTGAAAAACCTACATTTAAATATCTTGATTGCATATCTTTTTTCATATTTAAATTTTCTATTTCTTTTGCTACTCTTAATGCAAAATTCATACTTGATATTTTTTCATCAGAAATTTTTGTTTTTGCAAATCTTAAAAAGTCTGTAGTCTTTATACCTGCTATTTCTTCTGGATTTTGGAAGGACAAAAATATTCCGAAGTCTTGCTCTTTCATATGTTTCCATATCTGTTATATCTGTTCCCATAAAAGATATTTTTCCTTCTATAATTTCATAATCTGGATGTCCCATTATTGTATACATAAGTGTTGATTTCCCTGTACCATTTTTTCCCATGAGTACATGTATTTCCCCTTCATTAACACAAAGGTTAACACCATTTAATATTCTTTTTCCGTCTACTTCTACTACTAAATTTTCTATTTTTAATACTTCTTTCAATTTTCCCTCCAATTTTATTATTTTATCTTATATATTATTTATCTAATATATCTAATATATAAAATAAAAAGATATATATAGTATATCATAATCTGTCTATTTATGTTATACCAATTATATCTTTTTTATTTTCCTTGTTTATTTATTTTTTCAAAAGATTAATTTAGAAACTTCCTCCATTTTTTCTTAACCAATCTGGTATACGAGGTTCATCAGATGATGATTGTGGTTCTTGTCTTGTATTTAATCTTTCATAAAATGGTGTTGATTGTGGTTCTTGTGTAGTAGTTTCTACTTTTGCAGGTTTTCTTTCTCCTTCAAATCCTGTAGCAATTACTGTTACTATAACATCTTCACCTGCTGTTTCATCAATTACTCTACCCATAATTATTGTTGCATCTGGATCTGCACCTTGATTAATAATTTGTGATGCTGTATCAAATTCATGTAATGTTAATGATTTATCACCTGTAACATTATATATTACTGATGTTGCTCCATCTATAGTAGTTTCTAGTAATGGGCTTTGTATTGCAAGTTTTGCTGCATCTTCTGCTCTATTTTCTCCACTTGCTCTACCAACACCTAAATGTGCTATTCCTTTATCTTTCATTGCATTTCTTAAGTCTGCAAAGTCAATATTAACTTCTCCTGATATAATAAGTAAATCTGATATTCCTTGAACACCTTGTCTTAAGATATCATCTGCAATCATGAATGCATCTTTCATTGATGTTTTTCTATCTATAATTTGTAATAATTTATCATTTGGTACTACTATAAGCGAGTCTACATTTGATTTTAATTTTTCTAATCCTTTTTCTGCTTGTAATGCTTTCTTTCTTCCTTCAAAAGTAAATGGTTTTGTAACTATTGCTATTGTTAATATATTTTTAGATTTAGCTATTTCTGCTACTACTGGTGCTGCACCTGTACCTGTTCCACCACCCATTCCTGCAGTAATGAAAACCATATTTGCACCTTCTAATACTTTTTCTATTTCTTCTCTGCTTTCTTCTGCTGCTTTTTCTCCTATTTCAGCACTTCCACCAGCTCCAAGACCTCTAGTTAATTGTTCACCTATTTGAAGTTTAACTTCTGCATTTGATTTTGATAATATTTGTCTATCTGTATTAATTGCAATAAACTCTACATTTTTTATTCCTGCTTCAATCATTCTATTTATAGAGTTATTTCCTGCTCCTCCTACACCTATTACTTTAATTATAGCTTCTTCAAATTGTTCTCTTTCAACTATTTCTCTTACTTTATTTTCTATATACATTTCTTCCCCCTTAAGTCCTTCTTTATTTATTTTAATCATCATCATTATCTTATGTATATTTTAAATCTTTATTTATTATCATTTCTTCACTTATTAATTTTATTATATCATTTTATTATGTATAGAAAAACTCTTTTATTTTATTTAATATTCTTTTTATAGCACCTTTTTCTTCTTCTGCTCCAACATTACTTGCAATACTTTTTGCAAATGGTTTAGATGCAAAATATGATATTATTGAATATGCATCTTTATAATTTTCATCTGTTTTTATAGCAATTCTATTTGTTGGCTTCTTAGCTTCAATTCCTGTTACTTTTGAAACTAAACTTTCACTCATTTCAATTTTTTCTAAACTTTGTCCTGCTATTATGATTTTTCTAATATATCTATCAAGTCCAACTTCTTTTAAATTTGTAAGAATTTCTTCTATTGTATATGTAAGTCTGCCTTCTATTACTTTAGATACTTGTGAAGGTTTTATTGTCCTTTTATCTGGATCTGTTGTAACAACTGTTGTTAATGATATATTGTTATCATTTTTTATATATTCTTTCAATGCTACACCATATGTTTTCTTTAATTTGTCAGCTTCTGTATGATTTATTCCAAACACATATTCCATATCTTCAGTAATATCATTTCCACCAACATTTAATGTATTTGCATATATAAATGTTCCTTGAATAAATAAACCTACTTCAGTTTTCCTATGTCCCATATCTATCATTAATACATTTTCTTGTTGTTCTCCATCTTCAAGATAAAATCTCTTTTCTGCTAATATCTTTGGAGAATATCCATCAATATTTAATCCTGCTTTCTCAAAAACCCTCTTTAAATCATTTATATAACTTTTTTTTGCTGTTATCGCTTGTGCATATAATGTTATTTTTGAGCTTGTTTTATTTATAGGATCTTTCACCATTTCTCCTGTTTCTAATTCGAACACATCTGGTATTATATCAATTATTGTATCTCCATCAGGAACCTCAGATTTTCCTATATTTAATATTGTACTTATAACATCATTTTCTGTTACTCTTTGTTCTCTATTATTTATTATTTTTGTTGCTTGTTTTTGTAGTATTTGTAATTTATTACCTTGTAGTGAAACATATGCTGAATTAATTTTCAATTTTGAAATTCTTTCAGCTTCTTCCACTACTTCGCTTAAAATAGAAATAAGAGAATCTTCATCAAACCCTAATGAATTACTCTTAGACTCTAAATCACATTCTTTATGTGATGCTACTATTAATTGAATCTGATTTGACCCATCAACCTTACCTATAACTAAGCTTACCTTTGAAAAACTTATATCAACTCCAACAATTATATCACCAATTGCCAAGACTGCCTCCATTTTTACTTAATTTTACTGTTTAAATATTATTACATTTCTGTAAAAAAGTCAAATAATTTTAATCTTATTTTTTCTTTTTTGGAAACTTAATCTACCAGCAATTATTTACTTTTTCTACTTTTTTTATTATTAATTTTTTCAATATAATGTCTCCTAATTATTGACAAATTATTAAACATTCTGCTTACAAAAACAACGACTGCTGCAATATGTATATCAAGATTCAATTTTATTCCTAAATATACAAGCATCATTGTAAGTAATGCATTTCCAAAAAATCCTGATATAAAAACTTTAAAATCAAATCTTCCTTTTAATTTTGAAGCTATAGCACCAAGTATTGTATCTAATATAGCAAGTATTGTTACAGATACATATACTGAATATGTATATGGAATCACCGGTAAATATTTACCTACAATCACTCCTAATACCGCTCCTAAAGCTATTAATATATAAAACATATTTTCTCCTCTAATCAAAACATCCAATATCACAAGTATTACATAAACTTGTATCACAAGATATATTCATTTCTGTTATTTCACTTACTATCTTTTCTAGTTCTTCTTTTTCTATCCTATATTCTGTTCCACAATTTTCACATTCTGCCTCAACATATCCTTGAAGCAATAATTTTTGAAGATCTTCTCTTGGTATATAATTTAAAGAATCTATAAAATCTTCTCTTTTACATCCACATTCTTCATGTGTTTTGGGGAAATCTTTCTTTTTTTTCTGACATTTATTCTGATTTTCCATATTTAAATTTTACCTCCTCTGAACTTTTTGAAATCTCGATATTATCTCCAACTGAATATTCAACACTTTTACCACTTGCAAGCATTTGGTTTATATATCCGATCTTTTGTACTAATTCCACTTTCTAAATTTTTCTTATTTCCTATTGCAAGTATCCTATATGGACTTGTAATTTTTTTAGAATTTATTAAAATATCTTTTCCATTTACTGCAACTATTTCAGTATTATTCATAAATCTATTACCATTTATAGAAATTGCTTCTGCTCCTGATATTATAAGTTGATTTACAAGTGTTAATATATCATTTGCAGAAATTATAGTACTTTCATTATCTCTGAGAATTACAGATATACCTTCACCAGTTATATCTAATAACCCTAATCTAACTCTTGTTTCTTCTAATTCTTTTTCAAGAATATCTGGTACTTTTTCTCCTGATGTCCCTGATTTTTTATATTTTTCTATCTTTTTTTCAATATCTTCTATATTTTTCATATATTCTTTATTTTTAGTTTTTTCATTTAAAATTTCTGTTCTAAGTTCTGTATCTTTTAATATCTTAATTCCTTTAAGATCTGTTTCTTCAACAGTCCTTACTTGTATAAATATTATAGAAATTGTAATTATTGTAACTATAACATATAATATTCCTTTTATGATA
>CALIMU010000154.1 GCA_938045355.1 uncultured Clostridium sp.
GAAGTATTGTAATAAAAATAATATTTTTCATTACAATTGTAGTTATAATATATGGAATACTTGAGTTTAATAAGATAAATAATGAAAAAAATAGTACTAGGTTATTAGAATGGGAAAAAAGTTTAAAAACAAATATATTTCATGCAAGAGTTAAAACAATTTTGAAAGCAGATGAAATAAAAGAAAATATACAAAAAATTGGATTAACTGGAATAAATAATAAAAATATATTTTTTTCAATATATGATGATAATGAAAATATAATATATAAAATTGGAAAAGATGGAGAAAATATTGTTCCAGCATCAATAGCAAAAATATATACATTAGTATATGTATTGAATATTTTAAAAGATTATGATAAAGAAAAGAAAGTAAAAGCTGGAAATGAGATAGAATTAAATAGTAAGGATGCAAGTGCTGTAGGATTGATTAAAGGGAAAGAATACAAAATTAATGATCTCATATCATCTGCAGTTATAATATCAGCAGGTGATAGTGTATATACTCTTACAAAAATTGCATATAATCTTGAAAAAGGTATAGATATTAATACAGATATATTAAAAAGTAATTCTACAAAAGATGAAAAAGGTAAAGTGGTAAGTGATATATCTGAACATATAACAAAATATTTAAAAGAAAAAATTAAACTTAGTGACGATACTAACATAACAGATCCTACAGGAATATTAAATACATCGAAAACAAGCTATAAGGATATGTATATATTAATGAAATATATATATTCAAATAAAGATAAGATGAAAGAGATTATTTCAAATGCAGAAACTGCTGAAATGCAGATATCAGGTGATTTCTTATCAGGAAAAGGACAAAAACTTACTAATACAAATCCATTTCTAAATAGGAAAAATATATGGTATGAAGATGGGGTTGTAGGTTTAAAAACAGGAACATTAAGAGGATGGAATAACTTATTTAGTATATTTAAGAAAAATAATGGTAATTATTATGGGATTATAACAGTAGGATTTGAAAATAGGAAAGATGTTAATATATTAACAAAAGAACTTATTAGGAGAATAAAAAATGAGAGCATTAATTCAAAGAGTAACTAGTGCAAGTGTTAAAGTAGAAGGAAAAATTGTAGGTAAGATTGGAAAAGGTTTTTTAATTTTTTTAGGGATATATGAAGAAGATACAGAAGAAAAGATCGAAAAATTAACAAAAAAGATTGTTAATTTAAGAATATTTAATGATGAAAATGATAAGATGAACCTTTCAATAAAAGATGTTAAAGGTGAAATATTATTAATATCACAATTTACATTATGTGCAGATACAAGAAAAGGAAATAGACCTTCATTTATTCAGGCAAAAGAGCCTACTGATGCAAATGTGATTTATGAAAAAACTATAGAAAGTATAAAAAATGAAAATATTGTTGTAGAAAAAGGAATATTTGGAGCAGATATGAAAGTAGAACTTCTAAATGATGGACCTGTAACAATATTATTAGATATATAGGAGATATAAATATATGATGAAAATAGAAGAAATTGCAAAAAAAATAAATATTGATGAAAATGATTTGGAATTATATGGTAAAAATAAGGCAAAAATAAATTACATGAGTTATAAGAATAAAGAAAGAAAAGGAAAGCTAATTTTAGTTACAGCAATTACACCAACAAAACAAGGAGAAGGTAAAACAACAATGAGTATTGGAATTGCAGATGGGCTTCGGGTATATAGGGAAAAACGTAATTGTTGCATTAAGAGAGCCATCTTTAGGACCTGTGTTTGGACTTAAAGGAGGAGCAACAGGAGGAGGAAAATCTAAAGTAATTCCAGAGGAAGAAATAAATTTACATTTTACAGGAGATATGCATGCACTTACATCTGCAGTAAATTTAATTGCTGCATGTATAGATAATCATATATATTATGGAAATAGTTTACGGGATAGATATAAATAATATATATTTTAAAAGAGCTATAGATATGAATGATAGAGCATTAAGAAAAGTTACAATAGCACAAACACTAAAAAAAGAAAAGATAAGAGATGATAATTTTATTATAACTGTTGCAACAGAGATGATGGCAATATTATGTATATCAAAAGATATAGAAGATTTAAGAAAAAGAGTTGACAATATAATAATAGCTAAAAATATTAATGGTGGATATGTGTATGTAAAAGATTTAAATATAACTGGATCTGTTATAGCACTTTTAAGAGAAACTATAAAACCTAATTTAGTAAAAACACTAGAAGATACTCCTGTAATTATACATGGAGGACCATTTGCAAATATTGCACATGGATGTAGTAGTATAATTGGGACAGATTTAGCTTTGAGATTAGCAGATTATGTTATAACAGAAGCAGGGTTTGGTGCAGATCTAGGAGCAGAAAAGTTTTTAGATATAAAAACAAGGGAGCTTGGAAAAGAACCAGATTTAATAATACTTGTAGTATCATTAAGAGCAGTTAAAGAAAAAGGTTTTGAAGAAGGAATACAAAATATATTAAAACATTATAATAATTTAACTAGATTTAACAAAAAAGTTATTATATGTATTAATAAATTTGAAACAGATGATGAAAAAGAGATTGATTTACTTAAAAATAAGTTAATGAAAGAGAATAATAATATAATAATAGAAGAATGTACATCATGGAAAGATGGTGGAAAAGGTGCAGAAAATATAACAAGAAGAATTGTTAAAGAAATCAATGAAATTAAAAATGATGGCCTTGAAAATAATGAAATAAATTATGTATATAATATTGAAGATGACATTAAAGAAAAAATAGAAAAATTAAATAATAGAATATATAGGGCAAATAAGATAATATACACAAAAAATGCAGAAAATAAATTAAAAGAATTTGAAGATATAATAAAAAATAAGTATGTATGTGTAGCTAAAAGTCCATATTCTTTTACAGATAATGATGAAGAAATAGAAGAAAATACAAGTATGACAATAACAGATATATCTGTATCAAATGGGGTAGGATTTGTAGTTGTATATACATCAGGAGTTATGCTTATGCCTGGACTTCCAAGTGTTCCACAGGCAGAGAGAATAGATGTTGATAAAAATGGAAATATAGTACGGAATGCAATAAATAAATATTTAATAAATAAGTTGAAGTATTAAAAAAATATGCTATAATTTAGGTATATTAGAGTTTGGAGTGCCAATTTTTTGAATAAAAAAGGGGTGATTAAGATGAAAAAACGTATAAACAACAAAAAAAGAAAATTGAGAAGTACGGAGAATTTCCAAGTAGTTGTGATAGCAGTAATAGTTTGGGGGTTAATCATTGCAACCATAATAGCCATATCAGCAATAATATTATGGTTATTGAAAGAAGAGGTTACCCTTGAACATGCTATACTTTTTGCATGGTCAGTTATTGTATTAATATGGTTATTTATTTCTCAATTGCCAGAATGATAAAATAAAAAAGCCCCTATTAGGGGTTTTTTTATCTAGAATAATCTAAATATCATTGTTATTACAGCAAAATGCCAATAAATTACAATGATAAAAATGATGATACCAACCAAAATCATGCAAATTTTTTGCATTTGATTTAAATCATTAAAGAAACTAAATTGTTCCTTTAATTCTATAAAATCTTCTTCTAATTTTTTAGGTATTCTTCTGTTTTTAGATTCCACTAAGATTTCGAAAAGTTTTATATAAAACTTTTCTTTTAAATTTCTTAAAAAACTAATAAGTTTTTTCATTTTTTTCTCCTTTTCAAGGAAATCAGTGTTTTAGGGCATTTCCTTGTAATATAATATTTTTGTAA
>CALIMU010000155.1 GCA_938045355.1 uncultured Clostridium sp.
AATATATCTAGATCTTCCTTATTTTTTTCTTTTTCTTTAAATAATTTCCATGGCTCTACAATATCTATATATTTATTTGCTTTTGATATTATATCTAATATTTCTTCTATAGCTTTTTGTACCATAAATGAATCAAAATATTCTACATATCTTGATATATTACCGTAAAACTTCATTTAATAATTCTTTATCTATTTTTTCATTATCTATATGAAGTTTTTCATTTTCAAGGCCATATTTTTTTATCATCCCTATTGTTCTATGTATTAAATTACTAAAATCATTACATAATTCCGTATTATATTTTAATATTAGATTTTCTGCAGATATTACTCCATCATGTGTATATGGCATTTCTCTTAATAATATATATCTTAATACATCTAATCCTAATATATTTGCAATATCTTCTGGATATACTACATTTCCTACTGATTTACTCATTTTTCCATCTTTTCTTATAAACCAGTTATGTGCATATATCGTTTCTGGAATTTTTATTCCAAGTGCCATTAAAAATATTGGCCAATATATTGCATGAAACCTAATAATGTCTTTTCCTACTATATGAACATTTGCAGGCCAAAACTTATCATATAATCTTTCTTTCTTTGATTTTACAATTTTCTTACTATCTATATCAACATCATATCCTAAAAAAGTTATATAGTTTGTAAGTGCATCAAGCCATACATATATTACATGTTTAGGATCACTTTTAACTTTTACTCCCCAATTAAAACTTGTCCTTGTAACAGATAAATCTTCAAGTCCTGGTTTTATAAAATTATTTAAAATTTCATTTTTCCTATATTCTGGAAGTATAAACTTGTTATGTTTTTCATAATATTCTTCTAACCTTTTTTGATATTTTTTCATATTAAAAAAATATGATTCTTCTTCCATCTGTATTACTTCTTTACCACAATCTGGACATCTTCCATCAACTAATTGTAAGTCTGTAAAATATGATTCATCTGATTTACAATAATTTCCTACATATTTTCCCTTATATATATCACCTTGTTCTAGTAAATATTCAAATATTTTTTGTACTTGTTCTTCATGTTTTTTATCTGTTGTTCTTATAAAATTATCATAATCTATTTTTAAGTTATCCCAAAGTTTTTTAGCATATTCCGCCATCTCATCAACATATTCTTGTGGGTCTCTTCCGAAGTGATATTGCTGTATCCTCTATTTTTTGTCCATGTTCATCATTTCCTGTTGTTAGATATACTTCATATCCTGACATTTCCTTATATTTTTTTATTGTATCTGCAAGTATTGTTGTATATGCTGTCCCTATATGAAACTTTCCATTTGGATAATATATTGGTGTTGTTAAATAATATCTTTTCTTTTCCATATTTATCCCCCTATATCTTATTATTCTTTTTCAAAATTAAATATTCATGAAGAAATCCTGTTATATTTCCATCCATAACACTTTGTACATTTCCCATCTCATAATTTGTCCTATGATCTTTTACAAGCTGATATGGTTGAAATACATATGACCTTATTTGGCTTCCCCATGCTATGTCTTTTTCTTCTCCCTTTTTATTTTTCAGTTCTTCTTCCTCTTTTTGCTTTTGTAATATATATAGTTTAGATTTAAGTATCTTCATTGCTTTTTCTCTATTTTGTATTTGAGATCTTTCTGCCTGACATGTTACAACAATATTTGTTGGTAAATGTACTATTCTTATCGCAGATTCTGTCTTATTTACATGTTGTCCGTCCGAGCCCCACTTGCCCTATATGTATCTATTCTTAAATCTTCACTTCTTATTTCTACTTCTGTTTGTTCTTCTACTTCTGGTAAAACTTCAACAGATGCAAAAGATGTATGTCTTCTTTTAGATGAATCAAATGGTGATATTCTAACAAGCCTATGTACTCCCATTTCTCCACTTAATATTTCTGATACATAATCACCTTTAATTATAAATGTGATTGACTTATATCCTACACCATCTCCTTCTTGTGAATCTACCTCTTCTATTTCATATCCTTCTTTTGCACTCCATTTTACATACATCCTATAAAGCATTTGAGCCCAATCACAAGCTTCTTTACCTCCTGCTCCTGAATGTATTGTAACTATTGCATTTAAACTTTCTTTATCACCAAGAAGTTCTATCATTTCTGTTTTTTCTAACTCTTCTGAAAACTTTTTAATTTTTTTAGATATTTCTTCTAATATATCTTTTTTCATAATATCATCATTTTCTGCTTCTTTTATCATAGCAGAATATTCTTTTAAATCATTTATTTCATTTTCTAACTTTTCAAAATTTTCTATTTTATCTTTCAATATTTTTAATGTTTTTAATATTTTTTCTGCTTTCTTTCTATTATCCCAGAAATCTTCTTTTAAAGTTTTCTTCTCTAATTCTTCTATTCTTTCTTTTTTATCTTTAAAGAAGAGATACTTTTTTATCTCTAAAAGTTTCTCTTCTCCTTGTTTTATCAATATATTTAATTCTAATTCATCTAACATTAATTGTTTTCACCTTTTCTTTTTTACCGTAAA
>CALIMU010000156.1 GCA_938045355.1 uncultured Clostridium sp.
TAAAATAATTTAATTAATCTAACAATGTTACAATATGTATTGTATTATTTTTCCATTTGATTCTTTTTGTGCTAAAAAAAGTATTTTGTAATTATTATATGTTAAAAGCAAACCATCATTTTTTTCTACTTTTCTTTATCACATTTACCTTCAACCAACTTTTCTTTATACAATTTACAGCATTTAGGATTCTTTTTATTGCAATATAATCTTTTATAATATATCAGAATTAAATGAATTAACCATGTTGGATTCTCAACATTTTCAATATTTAAATTACCATATCCATTCTTTTCAATAATTTCTCTAAAATCATTTCTTTCTATTATTTCTTTTAATTGTTCGCTTAAAATTTTATTTCCTTTTGAATTTTTTATATAGTCAAATCCCATACATGGCAGTTGTATATCTTTCATTCCACTATCAACAGGTATTACTCCACAATAATATCCTCTCAAATATAATGTACAACATTCTCCAACTTTATATGATGCTCCTTTTACTTCTTTCGCTATTAAATCTATTAATTCCTCATTTGTTAAATAATCTATTTTTTCATAATATTTTTTTATGAACTCTATCATTGATTTTAAAAATGTAACTCTACTTTTTATTAATCCTAAAGATTTTACTATTTCTACTAATCTTTCATCATTCATTAAACATATCTCTTCAAAGCTATAAGTATCAATTTCTTTAATTACCTTTTTATATGTTAATATCATATTATATGATATTCTAGTGGATAGTCCTGCTATTAGTAATCTTTTTTTCCCATCTTTTATACTCATAGGCCACCACATATTCTCATCATGATTTTTATATACTTCTTCTTTAACATCTTGTTGCTTCGAACAAATATCTATCATTTTCATAAAATCACAATCTTTCATTTTTTCTCCTTATATAATTAAATTTTTTCAAATTATAATAAACTATAATAAAAATATTTTTATATCAATCTTTATCCAAGTTATATCTTATCTATAATCTTTTCTACAATCTTCCATACATTATTTGCACTTGTTATCTCAACTCTTTCTTTAGGACTATGTGCATCAAATATATTTGGAGCTATTGCTATATATTCTAGTTCTTTTATCTTTTGTCCTAAATATCCACATTCCAGACATGCTTGTGATTTTTTCTTTTTAGGTATATTTCCCATAACTTCAATATATGCTTTTTCTACTATATTCAAAAGCTTACTTTCTTTAGGCTCTTCATATCCTAACATATATGAACTTTCTTTACATATTACATTATATTCTTTCATATTTTCTTCTATTTCAGATACAAGTTTTTCTCCAATCTTTTTATCATTGTATCTTACTGAATATTTTAATAACACATAATCTTCAAAACTTTCTATTCTCCCTAGATTTCCTGATAATATAACATTTCTTTCTTCATCATATTCTAAAGGTCCATTTTTGTAATTAACAATATATTCTAATAATCTTTTGCTATCTTCTTTAGAATATACTCTTCTTTCTTCTTTTCCTTCATCTTCCAATTCTCTTAAATATATACATATATTTCCATAAACTTTTTTTAAGCTTTCAAGCTTACTTTCTATTTTTTCTAATATACCTTTTTCATTCTCTTCTATAGCAAATACTACCTTAATATCTCTTGGTATTACATTCTCACTACTTCCACCTTTAATTTCTGATATACTTATACTTTCAAATCCATTTAACATATCTGCAACTATTTTTATAGGATTCCCTCTTTTATTATCCCATATATCTATACCAGAATGTCCACCTTTAAATCCTGATATATTTAATTGGTAATATATTAGATTTTTATCTTTTTCTTCCTTTTTCATATATATTTTACTAACCCATCTTTTAGCTGTAGCTGAAGATATTAGTATTTCTGTATCTAAAAAATTATCAAATGAAATAATCCTTTTAGATTTTAAAATATTACCATCTAAAAATCTTACTCCTTCCATAGTTGTTTCTTCTGTGCTTGTAAAAATACATTCAAGTTTTGGAGTATTTAAGTTTGAGTCTAATATTTCTAAAATATATGCAACACCTATACCATTATCTGCACCTAATGTTGTATCTTTTGCTTTAATATATCCATTTTCTATAATTAAATCTAAAGAATCTTTTGAAAAATCATGATTACTTCCATCTATTTTTTCACATACCATATCTGTATGACATTGAAATCCTAATATTTCTTTATCTTCATATCCAATACTTGCATCTTTCCATATAACTACATTAAACTTACTATCTGTATAATATTTAAGATTTCTTTCTTTTGCAAATTTAATTAAATATTTGGCTATTTTTTCTTCATTTCCTGACTTTCTAGGTATCTTACTTATTTCATAAAAATACTTTAAAAATCCTGCTTTAAATTCTTCCATATCTTCTTCCTTTATATATTATGTCCTATTATTGATTTAATATAAAAATATTCGAGGTCGGACATTACTCGGACATTACTCGGACATTTTACTATTCAATATATATAAAATTATATCACTTATAACTTATTTTTTTAAGTTTTCTTT
>CALIMU010000157.1 GCA_938045355.1 uncultured Clostridium sp.
TATTATATTTAAGAATATTAGATGTAATAATTATATATAAAGTTTGACAATATGTTCTAAAAAAATATATAGTATAATTGTAAAGGATGTTAGTAAGAAAAAAGGAGAAAAATATGGAGCAAAATAAAGATAATAAAGATAATAAAAGATGGATTATGATGGCAATAACAACTGTTATGATAATATTAATTGGATCATTAGGGGTTAATTATGTTGTAAATCAACAACAAAAAGAAAAGAAAGCAAGAATAGATAAAACAATAACACAAGAAAAAGATAAAGAAAACAAGAAGTAAATAAATAGGCAATATTATTTATAAAGAATATAAATGATAATAATGAATAAATTAGGTTATAATTTTACAGATTATTAATATTGTAGAATATATAACCTATTTTTATGTGTTTTTTATTGTAGTTTACTAGAAAAATGTGATAAAATAAATACAAATGTATAATTGTATATAATATATAATATGTACATTAGGAAAGGATTAATAGATAATATGGGGATTTTTGGAAGTAGAGATAAAAGACGTAAAATTGAAGAAGATGAAGAAGATCTATTAAGAAGAAAAGAAAAAAGAAGACAAAGAATAGAAAAAAGAATTGAAGAAAAAAAATTAAGGGAAGAGCTTGTTCAAAATACAATGTATCCAGAAACAAAAGTAACAAAGAAAAGCTTTTTAGGAAATAAGAAAGATCCTTTTGAGGAGGAAAGAATCATAGATAGGAATAATGAAAGAAAGAAAAAAAGAGGAGAAAAAGTAAAATTTAAAGATTTATCAACAGGAAAGAAATTTTTAAGAATATTTAAATGGTTTATGATTACAATGATAACACTTCGGAGTTTTAGCACTTGCAGCAGGAACTATTATTATATATTACTTCTTAAATGAAAAGAGTGATATAGATGAAAAAGATCTTTTAGTAGCAAAACAAAATTCAGAAGTTTATGATAGAGATGGAAATCATTTAGCAACACTTGCTGTTGATGAAAAAAGAAAGATAATTTCACTTTCAGATATGTCTAAATATATACCAGAGGCATATATATCAATGGAAGATGAAAGATTTTATAGTCATATGGGATTTGACTTACAAAGAACAGCGTCTGCAATGTTTACATATATAACACGTAGAGGTAAATCATCATATGGTGCAAGTACAATAACACAACAGCTTATAAAAAATATAACAAAAGATGATGAAAGAGACTGGAAGAGAAAAGTACGTGAAATAACTAGAGCAATAAATGTTGAAAAGAAATTAAGTAAATCACAAATATTAGAATTATATCTAAACCTTATATATATGGGTGGACAAAATATACATGGTATAGCACTTCGGAAGTGATTACTATTTTTCAAAATCACCTAAAGATATAACATTAGAAGAAGCAGCATTTATGGCAGGTATTAATAATCAGCCAGGTGCATATGATCCATTTTTAGAAAAAAAAGAAGGTGAAACAGATGAAGCTTTTACAAAGAGAAAAGAAGATAAAATGCAAAAGATTAAAAATAGGACAATAGTTGCACTTCAAAAAATGAAACAATTAGGCAAAATAACAGAAGATGAATTTAATAAGGCTAAAGAAAAAGTAAATAATGGATTAGACTTCAAAAAAGGACAAACAGGTAATAATACACAAAGATATTCACATATTGTAGATGGTGCTATAAATGAGGTTATAGATAGGATTGCAGCAGAAAAAGATATAAAGAAAGAAGCAGCAGAAATTATATTATATAATGGTGGTTATAAGATATATACAACACAAAATACTTCATATCAAGGAAAACTAGAAGAAGAAATGAAAAAAGATAAGTATGTCTTAAAATCTAGGAAAAATGAAGGAAAAACAGCACAAGCAGCAGCAGTTATAACAGATCATAAAACAGGTGAAATAGTAGCAGCAGTTGGAGGACTTGGTGATCAAACAACAATGACAAGAGGTGATTGGAATAGGGTTACAAGAACTAAGAGACAAAATGGATCATCAATGAAACCACTTACTGTAGTATCTGCAGGATTAGAAACAGGAAAATTAACAGCAGGTTCTGTATATAATGATGCACCAATTCAAAATATGGGTTATAAGAATTATACAGGTTCATATAAGGGATATATGACAGTAAGAGAAGCAATAAGAGTATCACAAAATTTACCAATGATTAGAGCATTAAGAGAAGTCGGAGTTGATAAAGCATATGAATTTGGTAAGAAATTAGGGCTTCCTTTAGTAGAATCAGATAAAAATGAAGCAGCATTAGCACTTCGGAGGACTTACAGAAGGTATAACAGTTAAAGATGCAGCAGGAGCATATGGTACAATTGCAAACGATGGAGAACATGTAGAACCAACATTTGTACTAAAAGTACTTTCTGCAGATGGTGAAGAAGTCTTAAAGAAAGAAAAAACAAAAACAAGAGTAATGAGTGAACAAAATGCATATATTATGAAAAATATATTACAAGAACCTATAAAAACAGGTACAGCAGCATATGCAAATGTTCCAGGATGGGATTTAGCAGCAAAAACAGGTACAACAAATGATGATTATGATAGATGGCTATGTGGATTTACAAATAAATATACAATGGCAGTATGGTATGGTTATGATCAAGTAGAAGAAGTTAAGTTTAGAGGAGCAAACCCTTCAGGACAAATATTCTCAGCAGTTATGAAAGAAATTCATAAAGATTTAGAAAAAGAAAAATTTAAGGAACCAAAAGGAATTGTAAGGGCAAATATATGTAAAGATTCTGGAAAACTTCCAACAGATCTTTGTTCAAGAGATCCAAGAGGAGGAAGAGTATATTCAGAAATATTTGCTGAAGGAACAGTTCCAAAAGATAAGTGTAGTACACATATAAGTGTTGAAGTATGTAAAGTAAGTGGACTTTTAGCATCTGAATTTTGTGCACCTGAAGATAAAGAAAGACGTGTATTTATAAAACAAGATGCAACAGGAACAGAAGATGGTAAATATAGAGCACCAACAGCAGTGTGTACACAATGTAAAAACAAAAAAGATGAAAATGCTAGAAAAGTTAAAGAACATGCAGAAAGTGTTACAAGTGCTATAAATTCTGCAAATGTGGGAACAACAAATGTTTCTGATATTTCAAAATTAGAAGCAATAATATCTAGATATAATGCACTTACACAAGAAGAAAAAGATGCAGTAGATGGTGGAGCAAAAGCTAAGATAGATACAATTAAAGCTAAAATAACAGAGCTTAAGAAGAAAAAAGAAGATGATGATAAAGCAAAAGCTAAAACAGTATCAGATCTTTTAGCAACTCTTCCAGCAGCAAGTACAATGACAGCATCAAATGCTGATACAATAAAAACTTCTAAGATAACACCTGCAAGAGCAAAATATAATGAATTAACTAAAGATCAAAAAGATAAAGTTACAAATTATAATAAACTAACAGAATTAGAAGAAAAATATAAGCAAGTTAAAGGTTCAACACTTCCAACACCACCATCACCTTAGAATATTTATTAGATATTAAAAAATATTAAAGTGATAATAGGTAGATATAACAGAAATTATAATTAGAAATAGTTAGATAAAGAATAGTAAGATAGCTGAATAATAGATGATAGAAAGGAAATATTAAGATGGATATTAAAATATATAATACATTAACTAAGAAAAAAGAAATTTTAAAAACTTTAAAAAAAGGTGAATGTAGTATATATAGTTGTGGGCCTACTGTATATAGTTATGCACATATTGGAAATTTTAGATATTTCCTTTTTGTTGATTTATTACGAAGAGTTTTAAAAAATATATTAGGATTAAAATTAAAACATGTTATGAATATAACAGATGTGGGACATTTAGTTTCAGATGAAGACTATGGTGAAGATAAGATGATGAAAGCAGCTAAAAAAGAAAATAAGTCACCGTGGGAAATAGCAAAATTTTATGAAAATGCATTTTTAGAAGATGCTAAGAAATTAAATATTGATATGCCTGAAATGATAGTAAGAGCAACAGATAATATTAAAGAAATGGAAGAATATGTAAAGAAGATTATAGAAAATGGATTTGCATATGAAACAGAAGATACAATATATTTTGATACATCTAAATTAGATAAATATGGAATATTATCAAATATAAATATTGAACAACAAAAAGAAGGCGCAAGAGTAGAACAAGATATAAATAAGAAAAATAAAACTGATTTTGCAATATGGATAAAAGCACCTAAAGAACATATAATGAAATGGGATAGCTTTTTTCGGACCATCATATCCAGGATGGCATTTAGAATGTAGTACAATGAGTAAAAAATATTTAGGTGAAGAGTTTGATATACATACAGGAGGAACAGATCATATATCAATACATCATGAAAATGAAATAGCACAAAGTAAGGGAGAATGTGGTAAAATTCCTGCTAGATATTGGATACATTCAGAGTTTTTACAAGTAGATGGTGGTAAGATGAGTAAAAGTCTTCGGAAACACATATACAATAAGAGATCTGGAAAAAAAAGGATATAATGCATTTGATTTTAAATTTTTAACATTTTCAATGAATTATAATACAAAAATGAATTTTACTTTTGAAAGTTTAAAAACAAGTAGAAAATCTGTTATAAATTTAAGAAAATTATATTTAGAACATTTATATGGTAAAAATCATAAAGATTGTGAAAATGGTAAAAATGATGATATAGATATGATTATAGAAGAATGTATAAACGAGTTTGAAAAATCAGTTTTAGATAATTTAAATATGGCAAAAGCAATTTCATATGTATGGAGACTTGCAAAATATGATATAAAAGATGAAAGAATTGCTAAAGCTATGTTAAAATTAGATGAAATTATGGGAATAGATTTAATAAATAGTGATAAATATTTAAATGAAATTAAAGAAAAAGAAGAAAATATTAATATTAATGATGAAAAATATATAGAAGCACAAAAGCTTTTAGAAGAAAGAAAAAATGCAAAAGAAGATAAAGAATATGATAAGGCAGATATACTAAGAGATAAGATTTCAAACTTAGGATTTGTTGTTATTGATGAAAAACAAGGAAGTAGAATTGAAAGGAAAGAAAATTGATTACAGAAGAATTAAAAAAAGAATATAAGGAATTTTTAGTAAAATCTAAAAGATGTAATTTTCAACAATCTATAGAATGGGGAGAAGTAAAAAAAGAATGGAAGAAAGACTTAGCTATTGTAAGAAATAAAGATGGAAAAATAACAATGGCAATACTTCTACTTATAAGAGAAATTAAATTTTTCGGATCATTTATATATGTATCAAGAGGACCGATATATGATGATTTAAATGAAGAAGACTTTAAAAAATTAAATGAAGAGATAAAAAGAATTGCAAAAGAAAATAATGCAATTGCAGTACTTTTAGAACCAGATGTTTTAGTAAATGACGAAAAATTTAGGAAGATTGCAAAAGATAATGGATATATTATAAAAGATAATATAAAAGGGTTTTCAGAACAAATAAACCCAAGATTTGTATTTAGATTAAATATAAAAGATAAAACAGAAGAAGAATTAATGAAGGAATTCCATTCTAAAACAAGATATAATATACGTTATGCAGAAAAAAAAGGAGTAGAAGTTTTTGAAGGAACAAGAGAAGATTTAAAAACTTTCCAAAATATAATGGTTGAAACAGGAGAAAGAGATAATTTTGGAATAAGACCACTTGAATATTTTGAAAGAATGTATGATTGTTTAGGAAAAGAACATTTTAAACTTTTAATGGCAAGACATGAAGGAACAGTAATTGCAGGAATATTGCTTGTAATGTATGGAAATAAAGTGTGGTATGCATATGGAGCAAGTTCAAATACTAAGAGAAATCTTATGCCAAATTATAAACTTCAATGGGAAGGAATAAAATATGCTAAAAGTATAGGTGCAGAGATTTATGATTTTAGAGGAGTACCTGGAGTATTAGAAAATGAAAAAGATCATCCAGAATATGGATTATATAGATTTAAAAAAGGTTTTAATGCAACATTTACAGAATTTATAGGACAAGTACTTTTAGAAGTAAGACCATTTAAATATAGAGTTTTTAAAATAGCACAAAAAGTCAGAAGAAGACTAGGATTTATATATATAAAGATGGGATATTTATTTAAGAAAAAATAGAAAAATGTTAATTTAAGATAAAGAGAAAAAATCAGAAAAGATAAGAATAACGGATAAAAAAATAAAGACAAAAAATGAAAAAGAAAAAATAAAAGAAAGAGGAGTATATGAAAAAATATTTAAGGAAAATTTTAAATATATTGTTTATAAGAAATGAAGCTATAGAATATATAGAAAAAGATACAAAAAAGAATGCTAAAAAGACATATAAGATATTAAAAAATATATGTATATTAATAACAGCATTAATATTTGCATATACTCTTATATATGTTAGATTAGAAGGGATTGTAAATGCTTTTGAAAATAGTAAAGATTTAGAGTTTAGTATATCAAAAGATGGTATAGACTTTGGATCTGATGAAGATAAGGGAGCAATAAAAGAATATGTACTAAGTAATGATTTAGATATAATTACAATAAATGATAAAGATTTAGAAAAAGATAATGAAGAACAACATAAAAAAATATATGATACAGGAAAAAATAAACTTGTTATAACAAAAGAAAAAATATATATTTATGAAAATTGGAATTTAAGCAAAACTTTAGATATAAAGGAAGAATTAAATCGGAGAAAATTTATTAGATATGGTAATTTATAAAAGTGATATCATAAATTTTTATAAATCACATAATTTAAAAGCATATATTTTTGTTTTAGTATTTTTAGTAGCATTTTTAACAATATTATTTATGGTATTTATTTTAACACTATTTGCAAAAGCAATAGGATTTACAGTTATTGCATTATTAAATACATTTAAAGTTTTAGATATTGATGGTAAAATTGCGTATAATATATATATATATTCAGTAATACCTGCATATTTGATATGGAATATATTTATGATATATAGTATAAATTTTGGAGTTAATAAAAATTTAGAAACTTTAAATCGGAAATATATATTATAATATACGGCAGAGTATTACCTATCTTAGTTTATGGTATATATTTAATAACATTT
>CALIMU010000158.1 GCA_938045355.1 uncultured Clostridium sp.
TTTTTTCTTTTTTAAATTCAATCTTATCTCCATATTCTTTTATATTTCTTAAGTTTTCTTCATATATGTTTAACGAATTTTTTAAAATTCCCATAGCAGAATACATATATGTTTTAGTATATTCTGCTATATTTCTGTATATGTTTGCATTTTCTATATTTTCTTCTACTTCTAATATATTATTCTCTAAACTATCTATAACAAAATTTACTTTTTTTAGATAATCTAAATTTAGTAGTTTTGATATATTTCTTTTTTCTTCTTCTAAAATACTATAATTCATATAATACCTCTATTTCTTTTATTTATTTTTTTCTTGCACCTTATTATTAGATGTATTTAAACCTGAATTCATTCTTGCTTTTTCATAATATTTCTTAAGTTTTTGCATAACCAAATAATTTATAGTACCTTTTGGATATGTTCCATCTGCTTGTTTCTTCCCTGCCGGTATATCTGTTAAAATTTCGATTCCTTCATCAATAGTATTTACAGCATATATATGAAATTCTTTTTTCTTAACACTTTCTATTATCTCATCTGGTAAATGAAGGTTCCTTATATTTTGTACTGGTATTATACATCCGATGTTTACCATTTAAACCTCTCATTTTACAAACTTCATAAAATCCAACTATTTTTTCATTTACACCACCTATTGGTTGTATCTTACCTTTTTGATTTACAGATCCTGTTACTGCTATAGATTGATTTATACCTATTTCTGAAAGACTTGAAAGAATTGCATATATTTCTGTTGATGATGCACTATCACCGATCTATACCTCCATATAGTTGTTCAAAAGCAATACTTGCTGTCATTGTAAGCGGAAAATCTTGTGCATATTTTTCTCCTAAATATCCTGTTATAATCCCAATACCTTTTGAATGGATATTTCCGTGACATTTGAACTTCTTTTTCTATATTAACAACACCTTTTGCTCCCATATATGTATTTGCTGTTATTTTAACTGGCTTTCCGAAAACTTATTTCTCCAAATGATGTTATACTAAGTCCATTTATTTCACCTATTTGTTCACCTTCTGTATCTATTAATATTACTTGTTTTTCTATAAGTTCTGCTTGTTTTTTATCATATTTATTTATCCTATATTTTCTTTCTATAAACACTTTAATAATATGATCTTCTGTTATACTTTTACTATTTTCTCTAAGCGCCCAAACATTTGCCTCTGACAATACTCTCCCTATTTCAAAAAAATCTGTTGATATCTTTTCTTGAACTCCTGATAATTTAGAAGCATATTCTATAATTTGTTCTACTGCATCTTTTTCTATTGGTAAAAGTCCTTCATCTTTTATATAACTTGAAATAAAGATACATAATTTTCTTACATTTTCTTTATTCATTTCTGCTTCTTCTTCATATTCTGCTTTTATTTTAAATAATTTTTTAAATTCAGGATCTTGAGTTATAAGCATATTATATATATCACTAGAACCTATAAGTATAACTTTAACATCAAGTTTCATTGATTCTGGTTTTAGTGTTGAAAGCATCATAGGCATTCTATAATCTTTTGAAACCTCTATTCCACATTCTTCAAGTTTTATTACTTTTTTTAATGTATCATAAAGACCTGGTTCTCTCAAAAGTTCTTTTGCTTGAAATACAATATATCCTCCATTTGCTTTATGTATAAGACCAGATTTTATTTTCATAAAATTAGTTTTAAGTGTTCCAAATTGATTTTCATATTCAACTTTTCCGAAAAATATTTTCAAAACTATAATCTACATCCATTACAAGCGGTACTGTTTCAGATCTACTGTTATCCACAAATATATTTACATTATATCTTTCCATGATATTTTCTTTTTGTGGCATACCAGGCATTCTTTTTTTATCTTCGAATTCTTCATGACTTGATTCTAAAAATTCATTTAAATTTTGTAATATATCTCTTTTTACATTTCCTATATATTCAACAATCTTCTTGTTTTCACTATATTTTTGTTCTAGATATCTTGTTGCAACATTTAATGTTGCACTTGCAACTGTAGTTTTCCATGTAGACATTTCTCTTTCTTTTTCAATTTCAAGTCCACGAATCTTAGTTAATACTTCAAATATTTTTTCTTGTATTTGAGGAGATTTCTTTTCATATTCAACTTTTTCTTTTTGATCTAATTTTTCGTATTCTTCTTTAGAAAGAGTTTTACCATTTTTTACTGGTAACATGAATACACCTTTTGCTCCTTCAACAACTTCAAATCCCATAGGTTTTGTTGTTAAATTAAGTTCTTCTATGATTTTCTTCTTTTTCTTTTCTAAATTTTCTTCTGCAAATTTTTTCTTATTTGAAAGATCATCATCTTTAAAAGATTTAGCTAAATTTTCTTTAATATATGAAATATATTGTTTCATATCTTTCTTAAATTTTATTGCTTCTCCTTGTTTTAAAACGATTGATATTGGTTCATCTTCTCTTATGAAATTATTTACATATACATAATCAAAAAGTTCTTTTTTTTCTTTTACCTTTTCTTTCAAGTATTTATTAACATATTTCATTTTTCCGAACACCTGTAGGACCTTCTATATATATATTATATCCCTTTTTTTCAATATCTAATCCAAACAAAAATGCTGTAATTCCTCTTTCTTGTCCAAATATAAGGTCTGTAGTATCTGCTACATAATCATTACCATTATAATTTATTTCATCTTTATTATATTTTGCTTTTAATTCTGTTATTTTTAACTCATACTTATTTTGCATTTTTTCCTCTTATCATTTGTATATATTTTTTCATATATATTATACACATACAAAAACTTATTTTCTAGATTTTTTTAAGTTTTTGTATCTATTGTTACATTTGTTCTTAATTATAAAATTCCTATTTTAATCTTATAAGTTTTTCATCTTATTTTCTAATAACCTTTTTGCTTGTG
>CALIMU010000159.1 GCA_938045355.1 uncultured Clostridium sp.
ATAAATATTATTAATGAAATTTAGACTTAATATTTAATATAATTTAATATAAATCTAAATTTCATTTTTTTATTATCTTCCTTTATTCTATTTTTCTTAAAGTTAATATTTTAACATTCACAATTCCTTGGTGTTCTTGGGAATGGTAATACATCTCTTATATTTTGTATCCCTGTTAAATACATTATGAGCCTTTCAAATCCGAAGTCCAAATCCTGAATGTTCTACAGTACCATATCTTCTTAAATCTAGATACCAGTCATATCCTCTTATATCCATTCCTAGATCTTCCATTTTTTTCAAAAGAACATCTAGTCTTTCTTCTCTTTGACTTCCCCCTACAAGTTCACCTATTCCTGGAACTAAAAGGTCTGTTGCCGCAACAGTTTTTCCATCTTTATTATTTCTCATGTAAAATGCTTTAATATCTTTTGGATAGTTTGTTAAAAATATTGGCATATTATATATTTCTTCTGCTAAAAATCTTTCATGTTCTGTATCTAAATCCATACCCCATTCTACTTCTTTTTCAAATACTTTACCTGATTTTTGTAATTTTTCTATTGCTTCTGTATATGTAACTCTTGCAAAATCATTTGCTACTGCTTTTTCTAATTTTTCTATTAAACCTTCAGATACAAACTTGTTTAAAAATTCCAATTCATCTTTAGCATTTTCAAATATATATTTTACTATATATTTAAACATTCCTTCTGCAATATCCATTATTTCATTTAAATCTGCAAATGCAACTTCTGGTTCTATCATCCAAAATTCTGCTGCATGTTTTGTTGTATTTGAATTTTCTGCTCTAAATGTAGGTCCAAATGTATATATTCTTCCGGAACGCATGTGCAAAACATTCTCCATTTAATTGTCCTGTAACAGATAAAAAAGCATCTTTTCCAAAGAAATCTTTTTTCATTAATTCTAAATCAATTTCTTCTTGTTTCTTATTTTGTTTAACTAATTTTTCTGCTTCATTTACAATTTCTTCATTTTTAAGAGTTGTTATTTTAAACATTTCTCCTGCACCTTCACCATCACTACTTGTAATTATTGGTGTATTTACATATATATAACCATTTTTTTGAAAATATTCATGTATTGCCATTGATGCTAGTGATCTTATTCTAAATACACTTCTAAATAAATTTGAACGTGGTCTTAAGTGTGATATTGTACGGAAAAATTCGTATGTATGTCTCTTATTTTGAATTGGATATTTTTCATCACTTAATCCTTCTACTTCTATTTTAGTAACTTTAACTTCTATATCTTGTTTTCCTTGACTCTTAACTAATATTCCCTTAACTTTTAAAGATGAATATAATGTAGTTTTATCTATTTCTTTAAAATTTTCTATAGAATCATCTATAACAAGTTGTATACTCTTAAAATTACTTCCATCATTTAATTCTATAAACCCGGATAGCTTTAGAAAAACGAATATTTCTTATCCATCCTCTTAAATATACTTCTTTTCCTATATATTTATCTTTATTTTTTAATATTTCATCAATTTCTATTCTTTTTTCTCTTTCTTCCATAAATATCTCCTAATCATATAAACTTATAATATTTTTAATAATTCTTTTATCTTATCTTTTGAATCTATTTCATTTACTCTAACTCTTACTTCTTTACCATTTTTAAGTCCAGATGTATACCATATTATATGTTTTCTTATATCTTTTACTGCCTTTTCTTTACCATATAATTCTTCTAAGATATCATAATGTTCAAGTATTATTTTTTTTACATCTTCAAGATTTCCATCTCTTTCTATAATAGTATTTTTTTCTAAACTCTCAACAATATCTCTTATTCTATGTGGCTTTCCGAAGTGCACCTCTTGAAATCATAATTCCATCTGCACCTGTTTCTTCAAGAACTTCAAATGCTTTATTTGGACTTGTTATATCACCATTTGCAATTACAGGAATTAACACATTTTCTTTCACTCTTTTTATCATATCATATTTAGCAATTCCTGAATAATATTGTTTTCTAGTTCTACCATGTATTGTAATCATTTTTATACCATGCTTTTCAGCAATCTTAGCTATTTCTAAACATGTAATATTATCATCATCCCATCCGAAGTCTCATTTTCAAAGTTACTGGAACTCTAGAATTCTTTACAACTGCAATTATAATTTCTTCTGCTTTTTTAATATCTTTTAATAGGTCACTTCCTCCACCATTTTTAACAATCTTAGGTGCAGGACACCCCATATTAATATCTAATATATCACATTTTTCACTTAATATTCTAGATGCTTTTGCCATATATTCAGCATCATCCCCAAATAATTGGTATGCTACTGGATATTCATTTTCATATTTTTCAAGCATCTTTAATGTTTTTTTGTCTTCATGTACAACTGCTCTTGCATTAACCATTTCTGTCCATACAATTCCGAGCCTTACTTATTTTTTTTTGTATCTGTCTAAAAGCTTTATCTGATACTCCTGCCATTGGACCTATTATAACATTGTTTTCTACTTCTACATTTCCAATCTTTAACTTCATTATCCCTCTTTCTTAATTATTTTTGTAGTTCCTTCAAAATCTACAAATATAGCTTTTTTCCTTCTACCACTTATAGAAAGCAATAATCCTATTGCTATAAAATTTGTTATAAGTGAAGAACCACCATAACTTACAAAAGGAAGTGGCACCCCTGTTACAGGTAAAAGTCCCATTGTCATTCCAATATTTTCAACCATATGATAGAAAAATATAGCTGTAATACCTATTGCAAGATATGTACCAGAATTATCTTTAGCTGTTTTTGCGATATTTATACCTGATAATATTAAAACTATATATAATATTATTACCATTCCTGAAACAACAAATCCGAAATTCTTCTGATATTAAAGAATAAATAAAGTCTGTTGTTTTAGGATGTAAATATCCGAAGTTGTGCCTGTGTACCTTTAAACATTCCCATACCAAATATTTGTCCTGAACCTATTGCAAGTTTTGATTGTATAACATTATATCCGGACTCCTCTAGGATCTAATTCTGGATTCATAAAAACTTTAAATCTTTGTATAGCATGTGGCGCATATACTGGAAGTATATAATTATATATAAGATATATCCCTATAGCTCCGAAGTATTACACCTAAAAATATATATCTTTTTCGCAAACCTGCAACATATAATATTGCTATAAATGCAAAAATATATGCAAGTGCTGTACCATAGTCTGGTTGTTTTATAATAAGTGCTATTGGTATTGCTGCAACTATTAATGAAATTATAAGCTTATATAACTTATTTATCTCATCTTTCCCTTTATATTGTAATCTAACTATAACTGATACTATAAACATTAGTATAAATATTTTACCGATTTCAGATGGTTGAAATGAAAACTCTCCTAAATTATACCAACTACTTGCCCCAGATATTGGGGTTGTAAAAAGTACCCCTACTAAAAGTCCTAAAAATATTAAATACAAAAACCCTGAATATTTTAATATCTTATTATAATCTACAAATGTAAAAAATAGTAAAACTGGAATTGATACTACAAACCACCTTACCTGTTTAGTAAAATCTATTAATCCCTTATTTATAGTTGCTGAATACAAAGCAAAAAGGCCTATTGCTAAAAGCAATAAGCTACATATCAAAACTTTCCATTCTAAATTTTTAAAAAATTGTTTACTCATTATTCTCCTTGATTATTACTTTCTTCTTTTGTTTCTTTTTCTTCTTCCTTATTTCTTTCTAATTTTTCTCTTTCTTCTTTTTCCCTTAAAAGTTTATTTCTTCTTGCTTCTCTATTTCGTTCAAGTATTTCTCTTTTTTCTTGTTCTTCTATTTCTTTTTCTACATCACCAATTGCTTCCACTTTCTTTTCTGCAAGTTCTTCAACAATTTCTTCTGTTTTTTGAATATTACCTGCTTTCATTTCATTTTTAACATTTATAATTGGTGCTTTTATAACAAATCCTGTTTCTGATCTTAGTCCATCATTTCTTATTGAATTTGTCATTTCTATCTCAACAGTTTTTTCATCTACAATTACATATTTTTGTATAACCTTAACAATATCTTGTTTCATTATTTCCATAAAATCTGTAGAGATACTTGCTCTGTCCTGTACTAATAATATATTAAGTCTTTCTTTCGCAAGATTTCTTGTTTTTTCTTTTTCTTCTTGTTGATCTTCATTACCAACTAATTTCTTATTTCTATTCCAAAATTCTCTTAATACTTCTAGCATAATATCTCCTTTCTATATAATTGTATTATTTTTTTCTAAACCAAGAAAATAATCCTCTTTTAGCTGTAGGTATTGTTATCTCTACATTTTCTCCTAATATTCTTCTAGAAATTTCAATATATGCTCTTCCTGATGGTGACTTTTTATTTGTTACAACAGGTTCTCCCTTATTTGTATGCATAATTATATATTCATCATCTGGCACAACCCCAACAAGTTCTATTGATAGTAAGTCAACTATATCATCAACATCCATCATTTCACCTTTTCTCACCATTTCAGGCCTTAACCTATTTATTATAAGTTCTGGATTTTTAATTCCTGAAACTTCCACAAGTGCAATAATCCTATCAGCATCTCTTATAGCTGATATTTCTGCTGTTGTTACAACTATAGCCCTATTTGCCCCTGCAACAGCATTTTTAAATCCTTGTTCAATACCTGCAGGACAATCAATTAAAATATAATCAAACTCTTCTCTAAGTTTATTTGTTATTTCAATCATCTGTTCTTCTGTAACTGCACTCTTATCTCTTGTTTGTGCTGCTGGTAATAAGTATAAGTCTGTAAATCTCTTATCTTTTATAAGTGCTTGTCTAAGCTTACATTTGCCTTCTGCTACATCAACTAGATCATATACTATTCTATTTTCTAATCCCATAACTACATCTAAGTTTCTAAGTCCAATATCTGTATCTACTAATACAACTTTTTTATCTGCAAGTGCTAATGCTGCACCTAAATTAGCTGTTGTTGTTGTTTTACCAACTCCTCCTTTTCCTGATGTAATTACTATTACTTCTCCCATTTTTTCCTCCATGGTCATTTGATTTCTCTTTTATTATAACATATTTCTTGATATTGTAAAATACCCCTATAAAACATCATAAAAAAACCTAGAGTATAATAAATACTCTAGGCCTAAACTATGCCTCTTGATATCTACAATTGTTGAATCTTATTAAATTCAACTTTTTAAGTAGATCATAAGGATTTTCAAAAAAATAATCTCTTTGTTCTCTAGAGACTCTTCCTTTCTCCATTAATTTTTTTACCAATTTCTTGTGATCACAAATTTTGCTCTGCCCACTTTCTAAGCTTATTACTTTTATATTCATCATCTTACCTCCAGATTTTTATAAAAGAAAATAATATATTATTATTAGTTTTATAACTTCTCCATTGGTTTCTATATTTCACCTCCTAAATATTTAAGTCTAAATATTTATTATCTTCTTTCAAGTATATTATATCATACTTCTTAAAATTCACAAAATAAAAAAGACCTAAGGTTTCCCTTAGGTCTCTCCCATACAAAATATTACTTATCTAATATTTTTTTCTTCTAAAACTCCCTATTTTAATATACTATAACTTATACCGAACCTTCTATCTCTTCGGTTCAACATTTCACATAAACTTTCTGGATTCTTTTTATAAAAAAGCTTGTCACGTTTTGCTATAACTTTTTTCTCAACCATTTTAACCACAAACTCTTCTACATCAAATATTCTAATATGACCATCTTCAAACTTACGTATTCTCATCTTTTATCACCTTATTCTACTTTATTTATTAAAAATGATTTATGTAATTTGTAATATTTTGTATTTTATTTTCTCACCCCTTTTAAATTTTAGTTAAAATCTAAAATCATTCTTAACATAGTTTTATTATACTATACTTTTTATTTATTGTCAACATAATATAGTTACATTTTCTTATTGATTATTTTGTTCTATTAAACTTATTATTTTTTCCAATATTTCTTCTTTTCTATTTTCATTACCATTTATATGATGATATCCAAGAACTGCTTCAAGTGCAGTTGATTTTGCATATTCTGCAACACTTGTTCCTTTTGGCACATGGAAGTTTTTAGTATTTCTTGCTCTTCTTGCTATAGTTTTTTAGTTGCTCCTGCCTTATTTTTAACTTCTAAACTATTTTTTCCCAAAAGTTTGTTAATAATTGTACTTTTCACAACATTTGGTATTTCCATTATTATTGTTTTTGTTGTATTAACACCTTTTTGTAAGCTTTCTAAATATCTTTTTAGTTCATCAATACCTTATAAAAAAGACCTAGGGATTTCTCCCTAGGTCTGCCCAATATATTTCTTTTTTATCTTTTCTTTTTCCTAATATTATTTATACTTTACTTTATACTTTCTTCCAAAACGTTTTTCTATGTCATTTAAAATGTATACTAGGTCTTCTGGAAACAATAAAAAGTACAATTTCGTATTCTCATTAAACCCTTTATTTTGTCGTACTAAGTCATCGAAAAACTCCCCCAAAAGAACTTCTTTCTCTTTTCCTTTTTCTTTTTCTACAATATAGCATTTCATTTTTCTCACCCTTAATTTTAGAATTTATTGAATCCGATTTTAAAATATATTGTTTAATTTACACTTACTTTAAGTCTTAATTAAAACTTAAAATCATCTCCAACATAATTATATTATAATCCATATTCTTCTTTTTGTCAACATAATATAGTTACATTTATTTTATTGGTTATTTTCTTCAATTATCTCTATTATTTTTTCTAATAATTCTTCTTTTCTTTCTTCATTACCATTTATATGATGATATCCAAGAACTGCTTCAAGTGCCGTTGATTTTGCATATTCTGCAACGCTTGTTCCTTTAGGTACATGAAAATTTTTAGTATTCCTTGCTCTTCTTGCTATTGTTTTTTCTTCTTCTGTTAATGTCTCTTCCAGTCCTTCTAATATTTTCGCTTGTTTCTTTGCATTTACAAGTTTTATACTTCTTAAATGTAATGTATGTGGTTTTGCATATGATTGTTCTATTAATCTTTCTCTCACTCTTAATTCATACACTGCATCCCCTATATATGCCCATACTAAGGACGAATACATATCTGCTTTAGTTAAATTATTATTTTTATCTTCTTCTATATTTTCTATAATACTTTTCCTACTCTTTCTAATGTAATATTTCCTATTCTATTTTTTCTTAAATCTTGTATTATTGTTTTAGATACCTTTTCTAAATCAACTTCATTCCCTCTTTTTACTATATTTTTACTTTCTCCTATAGCTATCATAAGATTATATGGAACATTTGATGTTTCTTTCATCCTTTCATACTCTTCATTTAATATATTATATCTATCCATTATTAATCTTAGATATTCTTCATGTTCTATAATATCTTTTAAAAATTCATATGCAACATCTACCATATCAAATATGTCATCTTTTATACTTCCGAACTGCCGCTAAATTATTACCTATTTTTGTATCTTCAAATTTAGGCCATAGCATTCCTGGGCTATCTATTATAGAAATCTTATCATTTACTCTTACCCATTTAAGTTTTTTAGTTACTCCTGCCTTATTTTTAGCTTCTAAACTATTTTTTCCCAAAAGTTTGTTAATAATAGTACTTTTTCCAACATTTGGTATTCCCATTATTATTGTTTTTGTAGTATTAACACCTTTTTGAAGACTTTCTAAATACCTTTTAAGTTCATCAATACCTTTCCCAGTATCTCCTATAGTTTCTATAACCTTATAGTCATTATTTTCAAAATATTCTTTCCATTTTTTTGTTTCTTTATTATCTGCTAAATCTATCTTGTTTAATAATACAACTCTTTTTATACTTGTCTTATTTTTTATCATTTCATTTAAATCTGGATTTCTTGAGGCAATTGGTATTCTTGCATCTAATACTTCTACTACTACATTAATACTTCCGAAGTATTTCTTTTATTTCTCTTTTTGTCTTAAACATATGCCCTGGATACCAGTTAATATTACTTCTTGAAATCTTATCATTATTCTCATTTTTTATATTACACTTTAAATTACATTCTCTATTATTTTTTCTTTTTTTATTATACATATCTTTCTCTCTTATCATTTATCTATTATATTATACCATAATTCTTACTTAAACACATCTAAATATACTAGTATGATTATTATAGCTATATTTAAATCTTTATTTCCATTTCTATATCTTAATGTAATTAAAAGATGAGAAAACATTAATCTTCTCATCTCTTCTTTCTCATCTTCCTCTTTTATCTAATCTTATACTGATTTCTATCTGCTCTTTCATCATATTCTCTTTCATATTTATCTGTAGCATAAAACCAATCTGTCTTATTATCTTTAGTACTACCTTTTCTATTCTTATTAAACATTACATCTAAGAAATTTAAAAGTGCTATTATTATTCCTGCTATCATAACCATAGCATTTAATAATTGTTTATTTGTTGATATATTTCCATTCATTAATGCAATTCCATATGTAAAGAATGCAAAATATGTTCCTAAATATATACTTGCAAATATTAAATTTCTTTTAAAAATCATAAATATTGATATTAATGTAATAAAGATAACAGTTATTTCTAATTCTAATCCTGGTGTAGTAAATTGTATTTCTGATCCACTAGATACCATTAATGCTACATATACTCTAAAAAGCCAAAACATTATAGCAAACATATTTACCATATAACTTAATAATTCCATTTTTCCTCTTTTCTTTTGTTAAATTAATTTGTCTTTTCTATATTTGTTTTCTTTTTCTTTTCCTTTGAAACTTCTTCCAATTGATCTACAAGTTTTATAAGTCTTTGAATATCCTTACCTGTATATTCAAAATCTCCTTGTTTCATTACATCCTTTAATGTCTTATTTTGTTTAATTATCGCATCTTTAAGTTCATCTTCATTTGCTAAATCTCTTACATCTATATCTATAGCATTTTCTGTAAGCATTCTTTGCATTGCTTCTTTTAAAGTATTTCCTATCCCAACTTTACCTTTATTTGCTACAATTACTTTTTTAAGAACTGGTACCGAATCTTCATTTAAAAATACTTGATATATACTCTTTATATATAATGTTGTATCTTCATATGGAAGTAATATTCTAACAGTCTTTAATTCTGTACCAAGTGTTGTAAGTTCTCTCATTTCTTTTTGAACTTTTTCATCTTTTTCTATTTGTGTATCTATAAAACTTAGACTAAGTTCTGATTTTTCATTATATCTATACATTGTAAGCTTATTAGCACCATTTTCTGTTTGTCCCACTAAATATGACACAATATTTTTTCTCTTTTCTGGTGTATATGTTGTTATAATTGCAGGTTTTAGTTCATCCCCTTTTTTTAATAATGTATACATTGATGTTGAACTTCTAGTTCCTGATCCTGAAACTTCTGCAACTTCCCATCTGTCATCTGCTCTATATATATTATCAACATCTGAATTATGATATGTTGTTAATACTTTTGCTTGTATATCAAATAAATATTGTGGATATCTCATTTGTTTTTTAATATTTTCTGATAACTCATTATAATTTTTAAATAATGTTGGATATGTCTTCATTATTGTAGATATAAATGGATCTGTTGTATCTGTAACATAAAAATCAACTGTTCCATTATATGCATCTATAACTACCTTTACTGAATTTCTTATAAAATTAATTCTTTCTTTTCCACCTTTATCTGCTTCTATTGAAACTTTTTGTGAATATGGATATCTACTTGTAACAGTATATCCATCTATAACCCAAGCAAGTCCCCCATCATCTTTAGTTACTAAATATGGATCTTTGTCATATCTTATATTTGGTAATATTTTTTTAGCTCTTTCAATTATTTGTCTATTTAGTAATACTTTTGTATTTTCTACAATATTATTATTAAATATAAGCTCAGTACTTCCTTTTGTAATTGCTAATGCTATTCTTTCAAGTAAGCTTAACTTTATTCCACCTTTTCCATTATAATTATTTTCTTTATTTGTCAATGTACTTGTAGGATAATCATATTCTTTTATATCTTTAGCATTTACAATTGCATTTGAATTAGTATTTTCACCATAATATAGTCTTGGTTCTTTAATCTTTGTTCCATTTAATTCTTGTCCTTCAAATTTTTCTGAAACATTTAAAAGATAACCATTTTTATTTACTTTACTAGATGATGTAAGTATACCAAAATTTCCATGTGTATATTTATATATCTTATTTGTAAGTGTTTTATCTTTATCATCTATTTCTCTTGTTGTTAAATAATCATATGCATTCCCATTCTTAACTAAATTCGGATTTCCATATTTATATAATGATTTTTTTTCTTTATTATCTGTATTATTTTCTAAAGTTTCTTTAACAACATCTGGTGTTACCATTGGTAATTTTTCAATCAATTCTGAATCTTTTTTTATTTTTTCAGATGTTATATCTGTTCCTTTTGCAATTTCCTTATTTTCAACATTAATATTATATGCTTCTTCTGTTGCTCTAATATTTTGTAAAATATATTCTTTTTCCCTATCAATATCATTTCCTCTTAAGAAAATTGAATCAATTGCTATATTTACTATAAAAACAATTATAAGTGCTGCTGGAATTAAAATTATTGAAAATAATATTTTTTTAGATTCTTCTTTTTTTATTCCTCTTATAAAATTATATACTGCAATTATTATAACTATACTTATAATTCTATATATCCATAATTTTATATTTACATCTAAAAATCCTGCACCAGTTAAATATGCTCCTTTTACAGATTCTTTTTGAAGCATATCACCTATTAATATATCTTGATGTGATAAGAAATTATACATAATAACAACAACTGTTCCTGCTATTATTACATTTATTAATTGTTTTACCATCTTTAGGCTTTTAAAGCCTTTAAATTCTATTCCATCTAAATGTCTATTAATAACTATTATATAATATCCGAACTATATATAATGAAAGTATTGCTAAAAATACTAAAATCATTTTTAATATAGTTTGTATAACAGGTATTGCCATTATAAAATAACTATAATCCATATGAAATATAGAATCTTTTTTTCCAAAAAATCCCATATTTATTACACTTAAAATCTGCCCTGCTAAATAATATTGTGCTACAAGTCCTAATATTATAGCAACTATTATTGATATACTATTATTAGGAAGCTTAGGTAGCTGTTTTTCTTCAGCTTCAAAATGTTCTTTAAGCCCTTTTCTTATCCCAATATTAGTAAATATAATTATTAAATATGTACTTATCGCTGTAAAACAAAAGATACCTACTCTTTCAATAAAATTTGTATTAAATATTTTTAAATATTCTTCACCTATTTCTTTAAACTGAACCGTTTCAGATATATAATAAACACTTGTTATTATAGCTAAAACTAGTATTACCATTATTGTTAAAAGTGTCGATAATATTCTCTTTTTTTTCATTATTCCTCCCTTTAAGGCTATTCAAAAATTGCATCAACAAAATCTTTTGCATTAAATTTTTGAAGATCTGTTATCTTTTCCCCTGTTCCTATATATTTTATAGGAAGTTTTGTTCTATTTACTATCCCTATTATTACTCCACCTTTTGATGTTCCATCAAGTTTTGTTAACACATATCCATCAATATCTGTAACTTCTGCAAACGCTTTTGCTTGTTCTATTGCATTTTGTCCTGTTGTACCATCTAAAATAAGTAATGTTTCTTTTGTATAATTATCTTTTAATAATCTGTCAACTGATTTGTTTATTTTCTTCAACTCTTCCATTAAGTTTTTCTTATTATGAAGTCTACCAGCCGTATCTATTATTATTATATCATAATTTCTTTCATTTGCATATTCTAGGCTTGAATAGACTACTGCTGAAGGATCTGCATTTTCTCTTATTTCTGTTATATCTGCTCCTGCTCTTTCAGCCCACATTTTTATCTGTTCTCCTGCTGCTGCTCTAAATGTATCTGCTGGTACTAGTAAAACTTTTTTTCCTTCATCCATATAGCCTTTTGCCATTTTCCCAATTGTTGTTGTTTTACCTGCTCCATTTACTCCAATTATCAATATACACTTCTTAGAATAATTTTCTTCCTTTTCTATATCAATCATTTTTACAATTATTTCTTTAAGTTCTTCTTTTACTTTTTCTGGTTCTTCTATTCCTTTTTTCTTAATATTTTCTCTTAAAGTTGATATTATATTACTTACTGTATCCATACCAAGATCTGCCATTATTAGTACTTCTTCTAAATTTTCTAAAAGTTCTTCATCAACTTTTTTAAATCCAGAAAAAACTTCATTTATTTTATTCCCTATATTATCCCTTGTTTTTATTAATTTTTCTTTTATCTTATCAAAAAATCCCATTTATTCTCCATTTCTATTAAATTTTCTATTAAATA
>CALIMU010000160.1 GCA_938045355.1 uncultured Clostridium sp.
ATACTTGTATCAAAAATATATTCTGTAAGTGGCAATATCTCTATTCTTTCTATTTCTTTTAAACTTTTTTGTGATATATTACTATATGTTCTTATAGATTCTATTGTATCTCCCCAAAACTCAATCCTAATTCCTTCTTCTTCTTTATCAGAAATATCTACTATTCCACCTTTTATAGAATATTCCCCTATATTTTCAGCAACATCTTCTCTTTTATATCCAAGTATATTTAATTTTTTTATAATTTCATTTTGAGTAATATCTTGTCCTTTTATTAATTCTATCTTATTTTTAAATAACACATTATATGGTACTATTCTTTGCATCAACGATTCTATTGGTAATATTACAATAACATTCTTTTTTAATTTGTTTTCACTTTTTTGCATAATTCTATTAAATACTTGCATTCTTTTTTTATATATTTCTATACTTTCTGATATTATGTCAAAATCTCTAATATCTTTTTTAGGAAAGTCTAGAACTTCAATTTCTAAATCTTTAGCAAAATATTCTATATCTTCTCTAATCTTATATATATCGATCTCATTTTCTACAATATAATAATATATATCTTTTTTCTTATCTTTATTTTGCCCAATAATGCTTGCTATTGTACTTACTAAAAAGAAACTTTTTGAAGCAAAAGTAAGCCCAGTAATCATAACTGGACTATTGTTCAAATTAATATTTTCAATATATTTTTTATACCTTTCAAAATTTTTCATCATATCAACTAAAGTATTCATCATATTATATTTTCCTCTATTTATCATAATTAGATATTATATATTCTTTTTGCATTTATTGTTGTTATTTCTTCTATCTCTGATAGTTTTTTATCAATTATTTTAGATATCTTTTCTATTACATATTTTACATTTGAAGGTGTATTTTCTTTTCCTCTCATGGGTTCTGGTGTAAGATATGGTGTATCTGTTTCTACTAACATTCTATCTAATGGTACAATTTTAACACATTCTTCTGGCTTTGCATTTTTAAATGTTATATTTCCTGCAAATGATATATAATATTCTAATTTTAATGTTTCTTTTATCAAATACTCATTTATAGGAACACAATGCATTATTCCTTTTTTTAAAACTTCATTTTCTTTCAATAATTTTATCATATCAATTGTAGCATCTCTTGTATGTATTACTATTGGAAGTCCTAACTTATTTGCTAAACCTATTTGTTTTATCATCATATATCTTTGTAAATCTTGTGTATATTCTTCTTTATCCCAATAATAATCAAGCCCTAATTCTCCAATTGCCACTACCTTTTTTCTGTTTTCTAATATAAGTTTTTCTATTTTATCGAGTTCTTGTTCTATATATTCTTCAAAACTCATTTTATTTTGTTTTGCTTCATCTAAAAATCTTGGTACTTCTGTTGGATGAAGTCCTAATGCAACATATATGTTATTATTAGTATCTGCTATTTCTAATGCTTTTAAACTTGATTGATAATCCCATGCTGGAATTACAACATATTCAACTTTTTCCATAACAGATTTTGCGTTTTCTAAATATCTACCTTCAAATTTTTCACTATTTAAATGTGCATGTGAATCAAACATTTTATCCTCTTTCTTCTATAATTACTATTGCAATAGCATTTACTTTATCATGTGTTATACTAACATTTATATCATATTTATCTATTTCGATATTATCATTACTATATATTTTAACATATGGTTTTCCATCATTATAATTTAATATTTCAATCCTATTATATGAAATTCCATCTCCTAATGCTTTATATACTGCTTCTTTTACTGCATATTTTCCTGCTATTTTACTATATAATTGTTTACTATTTACTTTTTCTAATTCTATTAGAATTTCTTTCTCTTTTTTTGTAAAAACCCTATTTAGAAAATTATGTCCTTCTTTTTTATATAATTTTTCTATTCTCTCAATTTCTACAGCATCTATTCCTACTCTCATACCTTTTCTCTATATTATTTTTATTTTCTAAAAAAATATTGATAAATATTAAGCCCTAAAGAAATAATTCCTATCATTCCGATTATTTTATAAAATATATTGCTATTTTTTGTTCTATTATATCTAAGCATAATCTTACTCTTTATTTGAATATCATCAAATATTTTATTAACTTCTAAAATTTTCTTTAGATTTTCATAATATGTACTACCTTTTTCTGAAAGAGTTATCTCGTTATACCACATTTTTGATATAAACTCATTCAATCTTATCTGTCCAAACCTTTGTTTTCTAGTATTTCCACTTATAATTTCTTTATTTATCATCAATAAAAATAGCTTTTGATATAATGTAATTAAATATGTATATAACATTTTTGTCTCATAATCTCGTGGTAATACTGTAAAATTAAACGGATCTCTATCAGAACATAAAAGCATTGAACTCATCTTTGTTATACATATATTAACATTTTTTAACTCTTTCATATTTTTTGATATCATTGTTTCTTCTTCAAGATCTTCTATATCATAATTTGAATGTAATATCCTGCTATATCTTGAATATACATCTTTAAGAATATTTTTATTATTTCCATCATTTGTATATATATCATCAATACAAAGATATGAAAATGTATAAAATTCTTCATCATTTTCTAATAATTTATTATTCTTATTTTTGCCAATATAATTCAATATAATTTGTTTTAATTTTTCAATTCCATTTATTTCATCACCATATAATCTAAGTTCTATATTATCAATTTTTTTTATGATATCTTTCTTTGATAAAATACTTTTAAATCTATAATTAAAATCTAATATATCTGATATATATCTAGTATTTATAAGTGTTGTCTTTAAGATTATAAAAGCTATACCTGTTTTAAAAACTATAATCTTAAAATCTTCTATATCAAATTTTATATTTCCATTATCTCTTTGGTTTTCATCATTTTTTTCATTTTCAGCTATCTTTACAATATCATTTATTAATGTTTTATTTTTTTCTTTATCAATTATATCATATTTAAATGTCACACTTTCACATTCTGAAAGTCTTGTAATTTTTTCTTTTATATTTAAATTTTCAGAGTCTTTATATGGAAACTCATAAAATATTGTATCTAATACATCTTTCTTAAAATATGAAAATATCTCTAAATCTTT
>CALIMU010000161.1 GCA_938045355.1 uncultured Clostridium sp.
TTTTTACAATATCTAAAAATATATTTTCATCTGACATTATTAACAGTCTTTTATCTTCATATGTTTTTGTATTAATTTGCCCTAAATTATATATTTTTAAAAGTTTTTCATTTTGTTTTTTACATAATTTAACATAATACATACATGTTGTTACAATATGGTGCATATATAGCATTCCGTGGTCTGCTTGTGTAGAAATTATATGGATTTAATATAATCTTACTATATTCTTCTAAATTTTGTTTAATCCATTCTTCATAAAATGGTATACTTCCAAAAAATGATATATTATTAAAAATCATTTTCTTTAAGTCTTCATCACCATTTTTATTCAAATATCTTAAAACAATATCCCTATATTTGTTTTCTTCATCTTCATATATTTCTTCTAATACTTCTTTTATGCTATTCTCTTTTAATATATTTATTTCTTCTTCACTTCCTATTTGTATGTTTGAATTTAATCCGAAGGTTAAAGAAATTATTTCTAATTATTTTAAAACAATATGAATGAAGTGTTGATATATTTGCTTTTGGTAGTTTTTTTAGTTGTTTTCTTAAATAGCTTTTTTGCATATTATCTAAAGAATCATCTTCTAATTTTTCTGTTATTTTCTTTTGTATTCTTTCTTTCATTTCTTTTGCTGCTGCATTTGTAAATGTTACTACAACTATTTTTTCTATATCCACTCTTTTTTCTAATATTATTCTTATTATTCTTTCTACTAATACTGCAGTTTTTCCGTGAGCCTGCTGCTGCAGATACTAATATTTTCCCTTCTTCTTCTATTGCTTTTTTTTGTTTATCTGTCCACTTCATACAAATCCTCTGTCTTATATTTTAGTCTAATATATTTTTTATACTATAATAGCATCAAATCTATTTCTCCACTATCTAAATTAACATTTTTCACAACTACATCTACTATATCTCCAATAGTGTATTCTTCCTTTTCTTTATTTCCTTTTAATATTTCTTCATTTGTTACAAGACCTTCAATTTCTTTACCAATATCTACAAATATTCCTTTACCAATCTTACCTGAAACTCTACCTTTAAACTTACTTCCAACAAATCCTTCTACATATTCTGCAATTTTTATCTTATCATATTCTCTTTCCATCTTTTGTGCAACTCTTTCAGTATCTGAAATATGTTCTGCAACTGATTCTAATTCTGCAATATTTCCGAAATCATGTATTCCTTCTAAATATTTAGATATTGTTCTATGTGTATATAGGTCTGAATACCTCCTTATAGGTGAGGTGAAATGTGAATAATAATCACTTCCGAAGTCCAAAATGTCCTAAGTTTTTCATAGAATATCTTGCCTGTCTCATACTTCTTAAAAGTATATATTGTAGGTAATTAAAATCAACATCTTCTTTAGTAATTAAATTTTGTTCTTCTTTTTCTTTTAATGCCTCAATCACTCTTACATATTCACTTTGTGGTACATAATAGTTAACAAAATTATCATCCTTATCTTTTCCGAAATCTTTCATTTGATACATCTTTCTTATTTAATAGGTGTTCATCTATTCTAAATGTATTTAATTTAAGTCCAAACTTTTGTAATATTAAATTTACCTCTTCTATTTTTTCTAAACTTGGATATTCATGTACCCTATACATTACTGGAACATCTTTTTTTGTAAATGTTTCTGCCACAACTTCATTTGCTGTAAGCATCAAATGTTCTATAATACTATATGCAAAAATCTTTTTCTTGTTTTCTACTCCAACTGTTTTACCATTTTCATCTAATATAATCTGTACTTCTGGCATATCAAATCCAATATATCCATTTTTTTGTCTTCTTTTTAAAAGTATATTTGTAAGTTTTTCATATAGTTTTACCATATTTAATTTTTCCTTATCAAAACCTACATTTTTAATTATTTGTTCATCATTTTCTATTATACCTTGTATTTCATTATATGACATTCTCTTATCTACTCTTATCACAGACTTATACACATCTGACCATATAACCTTTCCGTGCCTTGTCTATTTCTGCCTCTACAGTAAGAACTAGTCTATCTTCTCCTGCATTTAATGAACATATTTCATTTGAAAGCTGGAATGGTAACATTGGTATAACAGTATCTATAAGATAGATACTGTTTCCGGCGTTTTTCTGCTTCTTTATCTAAAAGACTTCCTTCTTTAATATAATGTGATACATCTGCTATAGATATCCATACTCTGTAGTTTTCTTTTTTTTCAATTGCTACAGCATCATCTAAGTCTTTTGCATCTTCCCCATCTATTGTTATTGTATATATATCTCTTAAGTCTTTTCTTCCTACAAGTTCTTCTTCAGATATAGTCTTAGGCATATTTTCTGCCTCAGATATAACCTCTTCTTTAAACTCTTCATCTATTCCATTATCTGCAAGAAGGCTTTTTAGTTTTAAATGTGTATCACCATTTCTTGCTATTATTTTAATAATTCTACCTTCACTATTTCTTGCTGAATCTTTTTTAGCTAAATCCCTATTTGCATATTTAGTTATACTTACTAAAACCTTATCACCATTATTTGCACCAAATATTTCTTTTTTAGGTATAAATATATCTGATGGAAATGTCTTATCATCTGGTACTACAAATGCATAATTTTCTGAAATTTGTGCTGTACCTACAATCTCATTTTTCTTTCTTTGTACAACAAAAATAATTCTTCCTTCTGTATTTGTACCACCATAATCTACATCTTTCTTTCTTACAAGTACAATATCTCCGGTCTGCCGCTGTTAAAAAACCATTATTATGTATATACATACTTTCTTTTAAATCTTTTATATTTTGTACATTATATTTTTCCTTTTTTAAAAATGCACTTAATTCTTCTAATCCTTTTACTCTTTTCTTATCTTCTTCTTGTATACTATCTACAAAACCAAATCCTTCTTTTTTAGAAAATCTTCCTATATATATTGGAAGTTCTTTTCTTAATTTCTTTAATTTCATATTTCTTTTGTTCTTATTATTCTTACTCAAAATCTCTCCTTATTATAATAAGTAATGTATTCTAATATCATATCATTATTTATTATTCTCTTTTTTCTAATATGTTTATACTATCATATTTACACTCTTTTTTATATATTTATATACAAAAA
>CALIMU010000162.1 GCA_938045355.1 uncultured Clostridium sp.
AATATATAAATATTTTTAGCTTAATATCTCTTGTTTTAGTATTAGGAATTTTTACATATACCCTATATGCTAGAATGTTAGAAAAAACAACTTTAAATTATATAGATGTAACAAGAGACCATGTATATTCAATTAATAATAAATTAAAAGAAGAAATAAGAAAACTAAATAAAGATGTAACAGATATAACTATTAAATATAGTGTATATCCATATAAGGAAGACTTGTCAAAAAAAGAACAACAAGAACTTACTAAATCATCTAATACTGAAAAAACAAATGCACAAAATACAAATGCTCCAATGATATCTGAATCAAGATATAATGTAGAAACAAGGATATATAATATAATTGATGTAATATCAAAAGAAATATCAAAAACAAATAAGAAAATTAAATATGAACATATAGAAAAATCATCAGAATTAAAATTAACTATAGAATATGTAAAAAATGGAAAAACAAATACATATGATATAGATTTATCTTCAATAATATTCCAAAACTTTAATGATTATAATATATATTCAAGAGTACAAGAAATATATTCAGATTTCTTTAAAAATGTAAATTCTGAAAATAATAAATATACTTATGGACTTATAGAAGAAGATAAAAATATATTAAAAAGACAAGAATTAAGTCCTATAATAGATACAGTAGTAGAAAATGATATGTATTTGGAAATAATAACAAAAGATATGTTTAAAGATATAAGTATAGATAAATATAAGGTTATAATAATACCTGCAAGAAAAGAAGATATATCTGAAGAATTATTAAATAAACTTATGAAATTTAAAGAAGATGGAGGAAACTTTATATTCTTTAAAATGCCAGTTCAAGAAAAGAAAGAAGAATTTAAGAATTTAGATAAGTTAATTTCAGAATATGGTATTACAGTACCTAATAATAAACTTGTATTAGAACAAGATAATAATCATAGATATTATATACCAGAAAAAGCAATGGGGAATAATGAAAAACTTATAGATAATACAATAATGATCCCAGATACAACATCAAATACAGATATAACAAAGACATATGATATTATTAAACCTATGCAAAAAATTATAACTGTAACAAATGGTGCTATAATAAAAGATTCAGAAGATGAACTTAAAAATAAAAAAGTTACAATAAATGATATAGCTAAAACTTCAGTTAATGCTAAAACTGTAGATGGATATGTAAAAGAAGAAATAACAGCAGATACAGTAAAAAGAGGAGAGCTTCGGAAGTGCACTTTTAGCGGCAGAAATGATTAAAGATTTAGGAAATAGAAAAACATCTAAAGCAGTAATGTATACATCACAATTATTTGCATCAAGTGTACCAATTCCATCATTATCAAATAGATCATTAATGACATTACAATCATCTAAGGAAATACTAAAAGGAACAATATTATCATTAAAAGAAAAACCATATGAATATGATTTTAGAAATATGGGAATCAACTTATTTGTTAAAGATGAAGATGGTTCAAAACAAAAGATGATAGAATATATTTCATATATCATTATTGCTATATTAGTAGTAATTGGTATTATAATGTATGTAATTAACAAAATTTATAGTAATAAAGAAAATAAAGAAACTAAAAATGTTAAAGATAAAATAAAAAATAAGAGTGATAATAAGAAGTAATAGAAATAG
>CALIMU010000163.1 GCA_938045355.1 uncultured Clostridium sp.
TGTATTGTTAAATATTTACAAAAGATAAATGAAATGATATATAAATAAATATAATATGAACAATAAGATATAATGTTAAACTAGATATAAAATAAGATAAATAATAAAAATTAAAAAACAAAAAGAAAAGGAGATAATTAATATGGGAAAAATAATAGGAATAGACTTAGGAACAACAAATTCATGTGTATCTGTTATGGAAGGTGGAGAAGCAGTAGTAATACCAAATGCTGAAGGAGATAGAACTACACCATCTGTAGTAGCATTTACAAAAAATGGAGAAAGACTTGTAGGACAAATAGCTAAAAGACAAGCTGTTACAAATCCAGAAAATACAGTAATATCTATAAAAAGAGATATGGGAACAAATAAAAAAGTAACAATAAATGGTGAAGAATTTACACCACAAGAAATATCTGCAATGATACTTCAAAAATTAAAAACAGATGCTGAAAACTATTTAGGACAAAAAGTTACAGAAGCTGTTATAACAGTACCAGCATATTTTAGTGATAGCCAAAGACAAGCAACAAAAGATGCAGGTAAGATTGCAGGATTAAATGTACTTAGAATAATAAACGAACCTACAGCAGCAGCACTTGCATATGGTGTAGATAAAGAAAATAAAGAACAAAAAGTATTAATCTATGACTTAGGTGGTGGTACATTTGACGTATCAATACTAGAAATAGGTGATGGTGTATTTGAAGTTTTAGCAACAAGTGGTAATAATAAACTTGGTGGTGATGACTTTGATGAAAAGATAATTGAATATTTAGTGTCAGAATTTAAGAAAGAACAAGGAATAGATCTTTCAAAAGATAATATGGCAATGCAAAGATTAAAAGAAGCTGCAGAAAATGCTAAAAAAGAATTATCACAAGCAGGTCAAACAACAATAAACCTACCATTTATAACAGCAGATGCAAATGGTCCAAAACATATGAATATAACTTTAACAAGAGCTAAATTTGAAGAATTAATTAGACCATTAGTAGAAAAAACATTAGAACCAGTTAACCAAGCATTAAAAGATGCTAAACTATCTTCATCAGATATTGATCAAGTATTACTTGTTGGTGGATCAACAAGAGTACCATTAGTACAAGAAGAAGTTAAAAAGATAACAGGAAAAGAACCACATAAAGGTATAAACCCTGATGAATGTGTATCACTTGGTGCATCAATACAAGGTGGTGTATTATCAGGAGAAGTTAAAGATTTAGTACTTCTAGATGTTACTCCATTATCACTTGGAATTGAAACATATGGTGGAATATTTACTAAATTAATTGAAAGAAATACAACAATACCAGCTAAGAAATCACAAGTATTCTCAACTGCAGAAGATGGACAAACATCTGTTGATGTTCATGTACTTCAAGGTGAAAGACAAATGGCTGCAAATAATAAAACATTAGGAAGATTCCAATTATCAGGAATAGTACCAGCACCAAAAGGTGTTCCACAAATCGAAGTTACATTTGATATTGACGCAAATGGTATAGTTCACGTTTCAGCTAAAGATAAAGGAACAGGAACAGAACAAAAAATAACTATAACTTCAAGTACTAACCTTAGTGAAGAAGATATAGATAAAGCTATAAAAGAAGCAGAAGCACATCAAGCAGAAGATAATAAGAGAAAAGAACAAATTGAAGCTAAAAATAATGCAGAAAGTTTAATATATTCAAGTGAAAAAACACTTCAAGAATTAGGAGACAAGATATCTTCAGAAGAAAAAGCAAGTGTAGAAACAGAAATAGCTAATTTAAGAAAAGAACTTGCAACAGAAGATGTTGAAAAAATAAAAGAAGCAACAGAAAAATTAACAAAAGCATTTTACCAAATATCTGAAAAATTATATAAAGATGCAGGAGTAAATCCAAATCAAGGAAATGCAGCAGGTAATGCTGGAGAAGAAACAATCTATGATGCTGAACAATCTGATGATAATAACTAATAATTGAATTAGAATATATAAAAATATATATGATGAAAACTAGAGGAAGGGGTGTTCCCTTCCAATAGTTATATTTTATGAGTATTAGAAATATAGATGCAAGGGAAAGGTTAATATGAGTAAGAAAGATTATTATGAAGTATTAGGGGTTGAAAAAACAGCAACAGCAGATGAGATAAAAAAAGCATATAGAAAACTTGCAAAAAAATATCACCCAGATGCAAATAGTGATAATAAGGAAGAAGCAGAAAAGAAATTTAAAGAAATAGCAGAAGCATATGAAGTATTATCAGATGATACAAAGAGAAAACAATATGATAATTTCGGACATGCAGGAACAGACCGGAGGAGGTGCTCGGAGGATATTATTCATATGGAGGAGCAAGCCGGATTTTCTGATTTTGATTTTTCTTCATTTACTAATGGATTTGGTGGTATAGAAGATATATTTGATATATTCGGAGGAGGATTTGGATCAAGAAGAACAAGTAGACAAGATCCAAATGCACCACAATCTGGAAGAAATATGCAAATAGGTATAACTATTACATTTAAAGAAGCATATGAAGGAGTTAAGAAAGATATAACATATTCCAGAATGGAAAAATGTGATGAATGTGATGGAACAGGAGCAGAAAAAGGAAGTAAGGTAGAAACTTGTAGTCAATGTAATGGAAAAGGAGTAGTACAAGAGGTTACAAGAACAATACTTCGGAGATGCAGTAACTCAAAAAACATGTTCAAAATGTAATCGGAAAAGGTAAAATAATACATGAACATTGTCATAAATGTTCAGGAAGTGGGGTTATAAGAAAACAAGTAGAACTTGAAGTAGAAATACCAGCAGGTGTCGATGATAAAAATATTATAATCCTAAAAGGAAAAGGAGAAGTTCGGAAAAAACGGAGGACAAAACCGGAGATCTAGAAGTTGTAATATCTGTTAAAAGTGACAGGATTTTTGAAAGAAAAGGTAATGACATATATATGACAATTCCTGTATCATATACAAAAGCAGTACTTCGGAGGTGATATAGAAGTACCACTTGTAACAGGAGAAAAAGAAAGATATAAGATTAAAGAAGGAACAAAAAATGGATCTAAGTATAAGATTAAAGGGAAAGGATTTAAACATCCAAATTCAAATACTCAAGGAGATTTATATTTTATAGTAGAAATAGATGTTCCAACTAAGTTAACTAAAAATCAAAGAGAACTTTTAGAAGAACTTGCAAAAACAATGGGAGAAGATATTCCTCCAAAGAAAAAGAATTTCTTTGAAAGTATATTTGATAATTAAATAAAATA
>CALIMU010000164.1 GCA_938045355.1 uncultured Clostridium sp.
AGAATTATATAATGAATATATATTAGGAAAAATAAGAAGCAAAAAAGAACAGATATCATATATATTTGAAAAGCTTGAAGAAGATGAGAATATAAGAATATATTTATTAAAAGAAAATGTGTATAATAAAATAACAAATGATATTAACCCAGAAGGAATAATGTTTAGGGTCAAAATGAATAATGAAATATCTAATATAAGAGATTCTGAAAAAGAAGAAGATGGATTTAATAAAAATATTAGAATAGTATTTGAAAATATATCAGATCCTGGAAATTTAGGTACTATCATAAGGACGGCAGTAGCAGTAGGTCTTGATAAAATATATATAAGTACAAATAGTGTTGATATATATTCACATAAGGTTATAAGGGCAAGTGCAGGAATGATATTTAGAATAAATATTATTGAAAAGCCAATAGAAGAAATTGTAGAAGGTCTAATAAAAGAAGAATACAATTTAATTAAAACTAAGATGAATGGAGAAAACTTATACACATTTACAGAAAAAAATGTGCAAAAAGGAAAAGAAAAAATAGCAATATTTTTTGGAAATGAGGCAAATGGGATAAGTAATTATCTTGATCAAAATATAATGGAAAGTATATGTATTCCAATGCATAGAGATACGGAAAGTTTAAATTTAGGTGTATCTTTTTCAGTAATAATCTATGAATTATATAGAGCAAATTTATTATAAAAAAATTGAAAAAATTATATATCTGTGATATCATTAACTAGAGAAAAAAGGTAGTATTATATTAATATTATGTATTAATATAAGATAAGGAGGTAGAAAATGCAATATACCTCAGATGATGCATTGGCAGTAGCAGAAAATAAAATTTTGATGTTATATATTTTAGAAAAAGTTAAAAAAGATATAGCATATAAGGTATATTTAGAATTAGTCACAACACTTACAGAAATAAATTATTTTGTTTTTCATGAAACTTTAGAAGAATTAATTGAAGAAGGATATATATTAAAAAACGAAAAGATCAGATATATTGATGGAGACAAAACATTTGATGAGGTTTTAAAAGAAGGACAAGAATCTGAATGGGATAAAAGTTTGGAAGATAAAGAAGAAAAGATTATAACATATAGATTATCTAAACTTGGAGAAGATTCATTAAAAGTGGCTATAAATATGATACCTGGTATAAGTAAATTGAAAATTGATACAGAATTTAAAAAACATTATAAACTTATAAAACAAGATTTTTCAGTTTCAGCAGATTACCTTCCAGAAAAAAATAAGGTTATATGTAAAGCTGGAGAAGATGACATAAATATTATAAGGGTAGAGCTTATGATAAATTCAGTAGAACAAGCTAAGAAGATTGTTAGAAACTGGAAACAAAAAGCAGATACTTTATATCTAGATATAATAAATATATTATCTAAAACAGAAGAAGATGAATTAGAAAAATCTAATATGACAATAGATCTTTATGAAGAAATGGTATCTGAAAGAAAAGAAGAAGAAAGTAAGAGAAAAAGAGAAGAACAATAAAAATACAAAGAATCGAAAAGATGATATGGTATTATATTATTAATGACATACCATCTTTTATTATATTAAAAATATATTGTTAAAAGTATGAAATAAACATAAATAAATATTGTATAATCGTTGAAAAAAGTAGAAGTATATAATATTATATAAGAATAAATGGAAAGGAAAATAGATGAAATTAATATCTTGGAATGTAAATGGAATAAGAGCAGCATATAATAAAGGATTTAATGATTTTTTTGATAAAGAAAATGCAGATATATTTTGTATACAAGAAACAAAAATGCAGGAAGGACAATTAGATATAACTAAAGAAGGATATTATGTTTACCTGAATAGTGCAGAGAAAAAGGGATATTCAGGAACAGCAATATGGACAAAGGAAAAACCTATTTCTGTTAGATATGGAATTAATATAGAAGAACATGATAAAGAAGGAAGAGTTATAACTTTAGAATTTGAGAAGTTCTTTATGGTAAATGTATATACGCCAAATGCTAAAAGAGGATTAGAAAGATTAGAATATAGAGTTAAATGGGAAAAAGACTTTAGATCATATTTAGAATCACTTAGGAAATTAAAACCTATTATACTTTGTGGAGATTTAAATGTTGCACATAAAGAAATTGATGTAAAAAATGATAAAGCAAATAGAGGACAAGCAGGTTTTACAGATGAAGAAAGAAAAGAACTTAATGAATTATTTGATTTAAAATATATAGATACATTTAGAAAGTTTTATCCTAATGAAGAAAAGTTTACATGGTGGTCATATTTTGGTAAGGCAAGAGAAAAAAATGTTGGATGGAGAATAGATTATTTTATAATATCAGAAGAACTTAAAGACAATTTAAAAGATGCTAAAATATATGATGATATAATGGGAAGTGACCATTGTCCTGTTGGAATAGAAATAGAATTTTAGAATGAAAGGTAAAATTATGGATATAAATAAAACAACAAATAAAAAACATAAAACTATATTTTTGAAAATATTTGTTCTTTTAGTATGTTTGATGTTTGCATATAAGATAATAATGGGAGAAAGTAATATCTTTACTATTATAGGTAGTTTTTTACAAACATTAAAGCCAATATTTTTTGCTATGTTTATAGCATATATATTATATATTCCAGCTAAAAGAATAGAATTGTTTTTAGAAAAGTCTAAGTCAAAGATTATAAAAAACAGAGCAAAAGCTATAAGTATAGCAGTTGTGTACATAATAACATTATTACTTATAGTATCATTAATAGTTTTTGGTGGAAGAGTATTAGCTAAAAATTTCGAAGAACTCATAAAAATGATACCAAATTATGTAAATGATGCAATGAATTTTTTTAAGAACTTACCATCTGATAATATATTAACTAATTTACATTTAGACGTTCAATTAGAAAAGTTAAAACAAATGGATATATATAAACAAATATTACAACAAATAAGTGTTTCAGATATAATTGTACAAGCAAAACTTGCACTTAATTTTGTAAATGGAATATTTGATGTATTTGTAATGATAATTGTTTCTATATATTTATTATATTCAAGAAAGGAAATACAAGGATTCTTCAATAAAACAATTACAGCATTTTTCAACCAAGATGTAAGTGATATTGTTTCAAAATATATAGAAAAAACAAATTATATATTTTTTAGGTTTGTTACAACACAAATATTAGATGGATTTATAGTTGCCATAATTGTAAGTATTGCACTTTCAATCATGAGAGTAAAATATGCGGTTGCTTTAGGATTTTTAATAGGTATATCAAACTTAATACCATTCTTTGGGGCTATAATAGGAGTTGGAGTAACAGGAATTGTGACATTGTTTACAGGTGGATTTTCACAAGCATTATTCTCACTTGTAGTAATTACAATATTACAACAATTAGATGCAAATATTTTAAACCCAATTCTTTTAGGGGAATCATTAGAAGTAAACAAGATACTTATAATAACATCTGTAATAGTTGGTGGAGCATATTTTGGACCAATAGGAATGTTCTTGGCAGTACCTGTTGTTACAATTATTACAGTTATAATAAATGATATATTAGATGAAAAATTAAGAAATAAGAAAATAGATAAGATATTAAGTAAAAGAAGAAAATTAAAGCTTTTAATTATAGAACAAAAAGATAAAAAAATAATACATAAATAAGAGGTAAATATGAAATTTATACAACATATTATAATAGGGATTATAATAGGAATTGCAAATATTGTCCCAGGTGTTAGTGCAGGTACAATGTTTGTAATATTAGGAATATTTAAAAAATTAATAGATCAAGTAGAATTATGTTTAGATGAAGTCAAAATAATGTTAAAAAATATAACAAAATTTAAAGAAAAAGATGGTGGAATAAATGCAATAGGGATAATGTTTAAAAACATATTTATGAGCCAAAAAACATTTCTTATACCAATAGCTATAGGAATGGTATTTGCAATATATTTTATTGCAAAATTATTCTCAATACTTAATCCAGAACAAATATTATATAGAAATTATATATTTTTAGGATTAATATTAGGGGGAATACCTACATTATTTAAAGAATTAAAAAAAGGAACAGATATTAAGAATATTAAGGAAAGAAATATAAACATATATATATTTATGGCAATAGGGTTTGCAATGATGCTTGGATTATATTTATTAAAAGTTAATGGATTAGGACTTAGAAAAGTAGGATATGAAGAATTGTCTATTGCAATGTCAATACCATTATTTTTAGTAGGAGCAATTGCAGCAGCATCAATGGTTATACCTGGAATATCTGGATCAATGGTTGTTCTTATATTAGGATATTATGAACTTATGACAGCAAGTATAAGTAAGCTTAATATGGTATTTATAATACCATTTGCAATAGGAATACTTGTTGGAATTTTGGCAATATTAAAAATAATAAAATATTTATTAGATAATCATTATACAAAAACATATGCATGTATAGTAGGATTTGTTATTGGATCACTTCTAATGGTATTTCCAGGACTTCCAATAGGTATTATTGGTTATGTAATTACAGTAATATGTATAATAATAGGAATAATGTTATCATATATGGTTGAAAAATATTCAGAAAAAATACAAGACTAGATTATTAGATAGATATAAATGAAAAAGACTTCATAATAATTTTTATGAAGTCTTTTAATTTAGTAAATATTATTATTTCAATTTTATTTTCTTATAATGATATCAGAATTATAAACTTAAATTGTATAATTTGTTCTCCAACTCTGATATTATAAGTTTCGATAATTCTTTTGTATCTGAATGTTTATCACATCCAGAAACTAAAATTGTTATAAATTCAGTTGAATTTAATTTATACAAAAGAAACAAATTTTTCCATCCTTTAAGAGTCCCAGTCTTTAATCCCCTTACATGAGGATTAAATTCAGGTTTATCTTTTCTTAAAAATGAATTTGTAGTTCTGAATATTTTTTTGTTGCTTATACTTGTTTGAGGCTTTGCTGTTATTTCCAAGATTTCACTATTTCTTATTATCAGGTATCTTAGAAATTTATTTAGATCATTTATTTTAATTTTTTCTCTTCTAATCCCAGTGGGATCTAAAATGTTTAATCTGATCCCTAATAGATCAGAATAATAGTTATTTATCTCTTGAGAAATCCGTAATAACATCCATTCCCAATCATCAAAATTGGAAATGAAACTGGAATCATTTAAGCTGATTCCAAATAGAACATTATAAACAAATCTACTTAATACATACACTGCGTCTGATGCAGATGGTATTATTGCAAGATCTATAAGATCTATAATTCGATATTTTTCCCCTCTCTTTAATCCAACTTTAAATAGATACTTGTTTACATATTTGTTATTAATTTCTTCCCCAACCGTAGTTGAAGTAGTTGAATTTAACAGATTATGATCTTTTAGTACATGTAAGAAGTAATCAATTGTAAACAGCTTTATAATATTTGCAGGTATAATTTCTGTGTTATTTCCATATATCTGTTTTTCATAAAAAATATCTGGTTTATTTATATAACTCAGACTTATGTTTAAATTTCCCGCATCATACCGTTTAAAGATGGTAAAGAATTTTGACTCCATCGATTTAATTATTTCTTCTACCTTAATATTTTTAAAAATACTCTTTTTCATTTTATCTCCTCACTTATAATAATATTTACTATTTTTGTGTTCAATTCTTAATTATAGAATTGAATAATGTATTATGTCTACTTATATT
>CALIMU010000165.1 GCA_938045355.1 uncultured Clostridium sp.
CTTTTTCCAATAAAATTATATGATAAAACATCTTCTCCATCTTTTAACATAGCAAGTATTCCATCTGTTAATTGAATTTCTCCATTCTTTCCTGGTTTTGTTTCTTCTAAATATTTAAAAACATTTTCTTTTTTGTTGCATATTCTATCATTCTTGATAAAAATAATATTGTAAGTATTATAATATAACTTGCAGAATATATTGCTTCAATAAGCTTATTTAACATTTTCATATATATCACTTTCAACCAAGCTCATAATTTTATTTTTTAATAATTCATTTACATATAATTCAGATTTTTCTTTATCATTTGTTTCTGAAAATTTTTCATTATATATTTTAGAAACATCTATTTTTTTACCTATTGATATTATAACTTTTTTCCTTAATCCTTTTTCTTCATATGTAAGTCCAATTGGGATTACTGGTATTTTTTTCTTTATACCTATAAGTATACTTCCTCTTTTTATCTCCCCTGTCTTAATAAGTCCTTTTCTTGTTCCTTCTGGAAATATTCCGTAAGATTCCATCATTGTTTATAACCTCATATGCCTTTTTTATTCCCAGACTATCTCTACCATCTCTTTTAAGTGGAATTAAATCAAATAAGTATTTTAATATTCCTCCTATACCAAACATCTTAATATTTTCTTCTTTTGTCATATATATAATATCTTGGTCTAATAAAAATACTCTTAAAAATATAGCATCAAGTGCTGATATATGATTTGGCGTAATTATATATGGTTTTTCTATTTTTAAATTTTCTCTTCCTTTAATTTTTACATTAAAACAAATTGAAAATATAATTCTCATAATTATCAAAACAATATATTTTAATATTTGTTTAAATATATTTGAAACTTTTCTTAATACTTTTTTCACATGCTGCCTCTATTTCTTTTCACCAATTTTATTATTTTCTATCAAATATAATATTTCATACCAACTATTTACTCTTTGATGATTTTTTATATTTTTATTATATATACAATCAAAAACAATGATATTACAATCTTCTTCAATTTTCTTAATATTTTTTTCATAATCTTCTATCATTAAATCTATATTATTTTCATTAATGATTTTCTTCTTATCTTTTTCAAAAAATATCTCATCATAATATATATCATTTTCTTTAAGCCATTTTTTTGTTATATCTTTTAAATAACTATATAATTCTTTTTCTGAAATTCCTCTTGCTGTTATTATATATATGTTATGTCCATGTTCTTTTAATTTTTTTATAACCTCAGATGCAAATATCCTTGCAGGAGCTTTTGTATAATAATTAAACATATACTTATCCCAAAACTCATGTTCATCATCTCTATTCCATTTAAATATCTCATAAGTTTCATATTTTTCTCTATCTATATCTTCTAAGCTTCTTCCTTTGTCATATAATAATTTTGAACCATATTCAAAAACATATGGTTCTATATCTGCAAGTACTCCATCTATATCTATTCCTATATTCATTTTCTACCTTTTCTACTACAATTTAAATTATCTATTTTTATATACTATATATCACAGAACTTTTCTATTGCTTCTGAAACTCCATCTTCTGCATTTGATTTTGTTACATAATCTGCTTTTAATTTTACTTTATCCCATGAATTTCCCATTGCAACTCCAATTCCTGAGTTTTCTATCATCTTAATATCATTTATATTATCACCTATTGCCATTATTTCTTTTCTCTGTATATTGAGAATTTCTTTTAATTTCTCTATTGCTCTCCATTTATTAACATCTTTTGCAGATATCTCTGTATAATAATATGATATTTCAACATTATTAGGTCCTTCTTTTATAACTTTTCTAGTTATAAAACTTGTGTCTAATACTTCTATATTTTCTAACTTTTTTAATTTAAACAAGATATTATTAAATACTAATTCAGAATCATCACAAATTGTCATCTTTAAAAAATCTTTTATATTATTCCTTATAATATATTCTTTCATATCATTAACAATATTAATATTTGTCCTTTTTTCTTTCTCTTTATACATATTATCTTTATGATAAAAAAGTAAATTATATTGAAGTTTTTCAGCTAATATTTCTTCTTCTGTATATATATTATAATATATTGAATTTTCTCTACAAATATTAATAACTTTAAATACTGTTTCAATATCTAAAAAACCTTTCCATAAGGGCTTCTCTTCTTTCATATCATATAATATGCTTCCATTTCCACATATTACATATCTTGAAGTTCCGAAGCTCTTTTGAAAAAGTTATTGCAGACTTTAACGGTCTTCCTGTTGTTATTACTATTTGGATATCTTTTGTTTTTGCTCTTTTAAAAGTTTCAATAGTTCTTGATGAAACTTGTCCTTCATTATCTAAAAGTGTTCCATCAAGATCTATATTAACCATTTTAATCATATTCCCTCACTTTATTAAATTTCAGGTTCTACTATTCCAAAATTCTTACCATCTTTTAATTTAAATATTACATTTACTTTATTTGTTTCAATATCTATAAATGTTAAGAATAATTGTTTCTTTTGTGATGATAATAATATTTTAGCATTTTCCTTATCCATTGGTCTTACTTCATATGTTTGATATTTTATAATTTCATTTTCTATTTCTGTATCATTTCCATCATCTTCTGTATCAAGTATCATCACTTTTTTCATTGCTTTTTCATTTATATCTTTTTCTTTTACAACTTGTCTTTCTAAGATATCTACAACTTTATCTATTCCAGCATAAAGGTCTTCATTTTCTGTAATTGCTCTAAAATTTTTCTTTCCTGTATTTACTGAAACTTGTACAATCTTATTTTTTCCTTCTTCTTTTAATTGTACACTTACTTTAATAACATCATTAAAATATTTCTTTAATTTTGCTAATCTTTTTTCAATATATTCCTTTATTGATTCTGTTGGTTTTAAATCTTTACCATTTACTTCTAGTTCCATAATATCCTCCTTAAACATTATTATTATACAATAAATATATCACTACTAGCTCAAGTTTTCAATATACATAACTTATAGTCTCTATTATAATCATAACAATTAGATAATAAAAAAATATAAAATAAGAACTGTATTATTAAATACAGTCCTTATACTAAAATTTATAATCATACACTTAATATATTTTATACATTATATAT
>CALIMU010000166.1 GCA_938045355.1 uncultured Clostridium sp.
ACTAGTAAAAGAAAGTATAATAAAAGATAATAATATAGTAGTAAATACAGATACTTTTCGGAAAAGTAAATATAACAATACCAAATATTAACTATGGTGAAATAAAAGAGATTAGATATGATATGGAAGTGTTAGATCTATCTAACCGGAAAAAGTGATGTAACAAATAATGTAATAGTTACAGGAGAAAGTATTATAGGAAAGCCTGCTACTCGGAAATACTAGTAAAAATATAGTAGTAAATGATCCTAAGATAGAAATACAAAAATCTATGGATAAATTAGAGTATAAGGTTGGAGATGAAATAATATACAAAGTTAAGGTAAAAAGTTTAGTACCAGGAACAAAACTTAAAAATGTAAATATACAAGAAACAATACCAAAAGGATTAGACTTAAAAGAAAATTCAGCTAAGATAAGTATAAATGGTAAAACTATAGAATCAGGACTTGTAAAGACTAAAGAGGGAGATATAACAAAAGTATCTGCAGGATTAACAGAAATAAACCGGTAATGATGAAATAGAAATAACATATAGGTATATAGTAAAAGATAATTATGATAAAACAGATCCTAAGTTAACTACAAAAGTAACAGGTGATAATATGGATGAAAAAAATATAGATGAAACTGTAAATATAAATAGTCCGAAATTAAAGGTAGTAAAAACTTTTGAAAGTAATTATGAAAAAGGCAAAGATACTAATTTAACATATAGTATAGATATGTATAATGAAAGAAAAGACAGTATAGCTAAAAATATAGTTCTTAAAGATATATCAGACATATCAGATATTGATAAAAATAGTATAAAAGTAACAGATGAAAATGGTAAAGAGATACCTAAAGATAAATATACTATAGAAGAAAAAACAGATGAAAAAAATAATAAAATATTTGAGATGAAATTTAAAGACATATATCTAATAGATAGAGAAACAAATAAGGAAGAAATAACTAAAAAACAAAATATATCACCATCAACAACATTTAAGAAAATAAATGTAAAATATAATGTTAAGAAAAAAGATGGTAAAGAAAAACAAGATATACATACAAAAACAATATTAAACTCTAATAATAATATATTAGATAAAGATGATAATGATAAAAGCCGGAATTGTATCAAAAGTAACTACAAATATATTATCAGTAGGAGATAGAGTTGTTGAAGAAGAAGAGTTTAAAAAGAAAACAAAACTTAAGATAACTAAAACAAAGGAAAAACAAAATGTAAAAGACCGGAGAAAAGAATACATATAATATAACAGTAAAAAATATAGGAGAAAATCCTGCAAGAATAGTTAAAATAGAAGATAATATAGAAGGTAAAAGTAAGATAGACAAAGATAGTATAAAAGTATTTAATAGTAAAGGTGAAGATGTAACAAATAGTAAAAATATAATAAGTATAACAAAAGAAGATCGGAAAAGTAGTAGTAGAAATAGATAAAATAGATAAAGATGAAGAATATAGGATTAAATATGATGTAACATATGCAAAATCAGAAGAAAATACAGTAGAAAAAGCTACTACAAAAGTAAAAGGATTAAATACAGAAGAAGTAACAAATAAAGATGAAATAAATGTAGATGGCACAATAAAAGATACTAATATAGAAATAGTTAAAACATTAGAAAAAAATAATCCTAAAGATACAGAAAAAAATACATATACTGTAGATATAAGAAATAAGGGAGAATATCTTGCAAGAGGAGTAACAGTAGAAGAAAAGATAGATAAAAATGGAGAAATATTAAAAGATACAGTAAAAGTATTAAATAGTAAGGGAGAAGATGTAACTAAAAAAATAACAGATCTTAAAATAGAAAAAGATATGATAACATTTACTATAGATAATATAGGGAAAAATAAAAATTATAAGCTTGTATATGATGTGAAATATAATGAAATAGAAAAAACAGAAGAAATGGTATCTGTAACTAAAGTAAAAGCAAAAAATAGTAAAGAAGAAATAATAGTAACAAAAAATAAAATAGATGTAACAGTAAAAGAAACAAAATTAGAAATAGAAAAAACAGTAGAAAAGAAAGAAGTAAGAGCAGGAGAAAAAAATACATATATAATAACATTAAAAAATATAGGAAAATATGATGCAAAAGATGTAATAATAGAAGATAAATTAATAGGAAATGCAAAATATATAGAAAATAGTGTAAAAATAGAAAATAATGATAATTTAGAAATAGAACAATTAGGAAATGGAAGATTTAAAATAAAAGTACTTCCAAAAGAAAAAAGTATAATAATAAGATATGAAGTAGAATATTTAAAACAAGAAGAAGATAGTATAGTAACAAATAAAGTAGAGGCAAAAGGAAGTAATACAGATAAAGTATATCCAAAAGAAAAAGAAGGAGTAAAGGTAAAAGTAGTAGGAGTAAAAGATTTAATACAAAAGATATTACCAAAAGCAGGTGAAAGAAGTAAGTTAATATATATAATACTTGCAATAATAATATTAATGCCTAGTATAATTTTAAGAAGAGAATATATACAAGCAAAGAAAAGACAAAATATGAGAAGAAATAGAAAAAGATAAAAGATAATAATATAAAATAATATATGGAATAATAAAAAAAGTGAGGTATACTCACTTTTTTTATGTTATATATTTTAAATTTTAAAATGCTATATA
>CALIMU010000167.1 GCA_938045355.1 uncultured Clostridium sp.
TATATAATATGTATTGAATAGTGTATATTATATAAAGTATATTAGAAATTAAGGATTATAATTATTATAGATAAGGAAGAAAAAATGACTTTAGATGAAAAATGTAAAGAAATAGCAAAAGATGTTATAAAAGATTATAGTATATTAAGTGAAAACATGCTTAAAAAAGAAGAGAGTGATTTATTAAAAACTAATTGGAATGCATTTCTTCTAGGCCTTATAGCAGACCAATCTGTAAAAGCAGAAATGGCATGGAGACTTCCATATAATTTAGAAAAAAGATTAGGATATTTTGATTTTGAGAGAATATTAAAAGAAGAAAGTGTGGGATCTTTAGAAAATATAATAAAAGAAAAGCCAGCACTTCATAGATATCCAAGAAAAATGGCAGAATACATATATACTGCTATAGAAAAAGTGGTAAATGAATATTCTTCAGATATTTCAAATATGTGGAAAAATAATAAGGATGCTGAAATTATTGTTAAAAAGTTAGAAGAATTTAAAGGAATAAGCCATAAAAAAGCAGCACTTGGAACACTTCTTTTGGTAAGAGATTTTGGAGTTTCTTTAGAAAATTTATCATGTATAGATATTGCATATGATGTACATGTAAGAAGAGTGTTTTTAAGGATGGGACTTGTAGAAAAAGATAATATAAAAGAAGTGACAGAAAAAGCAAGATTCATATGTAAGAACTTTCCAGGTTCTTTAACACTTCCATTTTGGGTTGTAGGAAGAGAATATTGTAGACTACAAAACCCTAAATGTAGTGAATGTAGGTTAAGTGAGTTTTGTGAAAAGAAGATAGAACTTGGAACAGATATATAAATAAAATAAATAGATTATATAAGAAAGATACTTGTATAATCTATTTTTTTGTAGGTATAATAAAAATAGCGTAAATAGTAGAAAAAACAAAAATAGTATGATATTATAAAAATATTGTTTTAGCTATTGACATAGCTAAGTTTAAGAAAGAAAGGTAAACTTAAAAAATGGGAATATTAAAAAAGATATTTAAATCATATAGTGATAGAGAAGTTAAAAGAATACAACCATTAGTAAAAAAGATTAATGATCTAGAAAAAGAAATGGAAAAACTTAGTGATTCAGAATTATCTAAGAAAACAGAATATTTTAAAGAACAATTAGCAAATGGTAAAACTTTAGATGATATTTTACCAGAAGCTTTTGCAGTAGTTCGTGAAGCATCAAAAAGAGCTATAGGTCTTAGACATTATGATGTTCAGTTAATTGGTGGGATAATATTACATCAAGGAAGAATTGCAGAAATGAAAACGGGTGAAGGTAAAACATTAGTAGAAACATTACCTGCATATTTAAATGCATTAACAGGAAAAGGTGTACATATTGTTACAGTTAATGAATATCTTGCAAAACGTGATAGTGAATGGATGGGTAAAATCTTTAAATTCTTAGGAATGACAGTTGGACTTAATTTAAATCAAATGAATTCAAACCAAAAGAGAAAACAATATCAAGCAGATATAATGTATACAACAAATAATGAACTTGGATTTGATTATTTAAGAGATAATATGGTTATATATAAAGAAGATATGGTACAAAGACCACTTAATTATGCAATAGTAGACGAAATTGACTCAATACTAATTGATGAAGCTAGAACACCACTTATAATCTCTGGTAGAAGTACAAAATCTACAGACTTATACAAAAAAGCAGATAGTTTTGTAAGAACATTAGAAAAGAAAGAAATTATAGAAGAAGATTCTAAGAATAAGGAACAAGCAGAAGAGTTAGACAAATATGATTATGTTGTAAACTTAAAAAATAGAACAGCAACACTTACAGGTAAGGGTGCAAAAAAGGCAGAAGAATATTTTGGACTTGATAATTTAAATGAACTTGATAATGCAGATATAGTTCATAATATTAATCAAGCACTTCAAGCACATGGTATTATGAGAAATGATATTGATTATATAGTTAAAGATGGAGAAGTACTAATAGTTGATGAATTTACAGGTCGTATAATGGAAGGAAGAAGATATTCTAACCGGATTACACCAAGCTATAGAAGCTAAAGAACAAGTAAGAATTGCAGATGAATCAAAAACACTTGCAACAATAACATTCCAAAACTTCTTTAGAATATATGACAAATTAGCAGGTATGACTGGTACTGCGATGACAGAAGATAAAGAATTTAAAGAAATATATAATCTTGATGTTGTTACAATACCAACAAATTTACCAGTAATTAGAAAAGATAATAATGATATAATATACAAAACAGAAGATTCTAAATTTAAAGCAGTTATAGAAGAAATAAAAGATGCACATGAAAAAGGACAACCAGTACTTGTAGGTACAGCATCTATAGAAAATTCTGAAAAAATAAGTAAACTTCTTAAAAAAGAAGGATTAAAACATGAAGTTTTAAATGCTAAAAATCATGAAAAAGAAGCAGAAATAGTAGCACAAGCAGGTAAATATGGAGCAATAACAATAGCAACAAACATGGCAGGACGTGGTACTGACATTATGCTTGGAGGGAATAGTGAATTTTTAGCTATTGAAGAAATGAGAAGAAAAGGTAGAACAGAAGCAGAAATAGCAGAAGCTACAGCATATAATGATACTGATGATGAATATATCTTAGAACTTAGAAAAGAATATAGAGATTTAAATAAGAAGTTTAAAGATGAAATAGAAGAAGAAAAAGAAAAAGTTGTTGAAGCTGGTGGCCTTAAGATAATAGGTACTGAAAGACATGATTCAAGAAGAATTGATAATCAGTTAAGAGGTAGAAGTGGACGTCAAGGAGACCCAGGAGAATCAATATTCTATCTATCATTAGATGATAAATTAATGCATATATTTGGTGGAGATCATGTAGCAAGATTCTACGATAAGCTTGCAATAGATGAAACTATGCCAATTCAAGTGGGATTCATATCTAAAGCATTAGAAAATGCACAAAAAAGAGTTGAAGGTATAAACTTTGACAGTAGAAAAAGAACCCTTAACTATGATGATGTTATGAATGCACAAAGAGAAATAATTTATGCACAAAGAAGAGTTGTATTAGATGGTGAAGATGTTGATGATATTATTCAAAAAATGGTTGAAGATACTGTTGATGAAATAGTAAATACATATCAAGATGATATTGAAAACAATAAGCTAAATAAGGCATTATTTAAACAAGAAATTATAAACCTTTTAACAATTGATTCTGTTCCAGAATTAGAAAAAGAAAAGGTAGAAGAAGTTAAAGAAGAAAAAGCTGAAAAGACTGAAGAAAAATCAGATAAAAAGAATAAGAAAAAGAAAAAAGAAAAGAAAGAATCAAAATCTAAAAAAGCTATAATAAACCATGAAATATTAAGAAAAGAATTGAAAGAAAAAGCGTTAGAAATCTTAAAAGAAAAGAAAGAACAAATAGGAAAAGATTTTGCAGAACTTGAAAGAGTAGTAATGCTTAAAGTTGTTGATGATAAGTGGATGGAACATTTAGATAACATGGAAGACTTAAGAAATGGTATTGGACTTAGAGGATATGCACAAAAAGATCCAGTTGTACAATATAGAATTGAAGGTACATACATGTTTGAAGAAATGATAACAGAAATTAAGCTTGAAATAACTAAACTTATGATGCATGTATACAAAGATGAACATGCTGAAAGAACACAAAGTGTTGAAATAACAGGAGAACTTGTAGGACAAGGTGTTCATATAGATAAAGAACCACCTAAACCAAAAACAGAAAAAGGTACTCCAGTTGTAAACAAGGAAATTAAAGTTGGTAGAAACGAAAAATGTCCTTGTGGAAGTGGTAAGAAGTACAAGAACTGTTGTGGTAAAGATAAAAAATAATTGAACAAAAAGTGAAAAGATTATCTCATATTATTAAGAGATAATCTTTTTGTCTATGATTTTGATAATAATATAAGGAGATAGGATTTAAAAGTAAGCTAGTCTCGTTATATTGAGATAATCTTATTTTTATAGTATAATGATTTTCAGATTATATATCTAAATTGGAAGTAGGGTAATAAATATGGGGTTATTTTCTAAGGAAAAATGTATTTTATGTGGAGCTGAAGCAGGAGCTCTAGGAAGAACCAAATTAAATGATGGAACATTTTTATGTTTGAATTGTGTTGTAAAAACAGGTATTAGTCAAGGATTTACTGCAAATACATTAAAAGGATTATCATTAGATGGAATAAAAGAAAGAATTGAGTATCATGAAAAAGATATGAAAGAAAACTCAGAAAGAGTAGCTAATTTTAATGCTACATATCAAGTAGGAGGTTATATATGGTTTGATGATAATCATAAATGGTTTTTATTTCCACAAGGTACATTTAGTTCTAAAATAAATAATTGTTATGTTTTTAAATATGATGAGATAGTAGATTTTAAAGTTCTTGAAGATGGAACAGCAATAACAAAAGGTGGGCTTGGAAAAGCATTAGTAGGTGGTGTAATATTTGGACGAGCAGGGATTATTGCAGGAGGAACATCAAAAAAGACTATAGAAATTTGTAATAAATTAGAAATTAAGGTTACTACAAGAAATCAAGATAGACCAGTTGTATACCTGAATTTAATAAATACTAAATTTAAGAAAAGTAGTTTTTTATATAAACAAGCATCAAAAAGTGTGCAAGATATTTTATCAAAATTCCAAATTGTAGTTGATCAATTAGAACAAGAAAAAGGTGTTACAAAAGAATCAACATCAGGTACATCATCTGCAGATGAAATAAAGAAATTTAAAGAACTATTAGATATGGATGCAATTACTCAAGAAGAATTTGATACTAAGAAAAAAGAATTATTAGGACTATAAAAAGATGGCAGTTCGTGTCATTGTATGGCAGTAAGTAAGGTGATATAATAGTAACATAGGAGATTACCTAGAGATAGGTGGTCTCTTTTTTGTTGCGAAAAGGAAGTGAATAATAGATGTTTAAAACCTGCTCAATCTGCGGAAAAATACATGATATAAATAAGGTATGTAGAAGGCAGATACAAAAGAAAGATACAAAGGCTAGTAAATTTAGAAACGCATATCAGTGGAAGAAAAAAAGAGATAGTATCAAGACCAGAGATAAGCATCTATGTAGAGTGTGTCTAAGAGGTAAATACGAAACAAATTATAGATACACCTATGAAGACTTAGAAGTGCATCACATAGTACTAATAGAAGAAGATTATTCATTATCGTTTGGCGCTGAAAATGCAAATTTTTTCTATCAACCAGAACCATATATAACAGGAAATAAGATATATTATATATATACTTCTATTATACCTAAATATGCTTGCTTATATATTAAGATTATTCTAGAAGCAACATTTTCGAGTAAATATTCCTTTTCAGATGGAATGATTCCAAATAAAATAAAAAGAAAAACAATTAAATTACTAATAGATAAAAATGAAAATCCAGGTTGGGATTATATGGAACAATATATGATGAATTTGTTGAAAGATACAAGAGACAACCTGAATCATTTTAAATATGTTTAAATAGATGTTGGTATACAAATAGGATATATATGCAAATTAAAAGTATATAAGTTTAGAGTGAGACTTTATTACTTACATTCTTGACATTGATTTGTTTGAAATATAATATCATATTAATAATATTTTAGGGAGGAATTATTTGTGGAAAGAAATTTTAATAAAGGCGATATTGTTCAACATTTTAAAAGAGAAACAGTGACTGAAGAACAATCAGAAAAAGAGCCCAACTTATACCTGTATGAAATTATTGGCATTGCAAGGCATACTGAAAACAAAGAAGAAGTTATGGTATATAGCCATTATATCAAATAGAATGTATGAATGGAGTTGATTTTGTAGTACGACCATTGGAAATGTTTATGTCAGAAGTAGATAGAGATAAATATTCAAGTATAACTCAAAAATATCGTTTTGAATTAAAAAAGTAGAAAAGAGTAAAATAAATATTAGTGTAAATAAGATGAAAGAATAACGGTTAGAATATTATAGTATAGAGTTAACAAATATTGTTAGCTCTTTTTTGAGCCTAATTATTATGATATAATTTCATTAAATATTAAAGTATTGGAGGGATAAAATGGAGTTTAATATAAAAAACGTATATGAAAGAGATATAGATTTATATATTATAAATAAGTTTATAAATGATTCAAAGTTTAAAGAATTATTTTTGAAAAAAATAAATTGTAAAAATTATCAAGTATGTAAATGTTTACATTCTTTTGCGGATGAAAATGGAGAGAGCGATATTACTATAATTTTAGAAAATGATAATAGGAAGATTGGATTACTAATAGAGGATAAAATAAATTCAATAGCAATGCCAAAACAATATGAAAGATATATATTAAGAGCAGAAAAACAAAAAGATGAAGGATTATTTGATAATTATTATATTTTTATTATTGCTCCAAAGAGTTATATTGATTTAGATAAGGAAGCACAAAAATATGACAATAAAATATCTTATGAAGAAATTTTAGATTATATTTCAGGAGATGTTTATGGAGAAAGTTTAATTAAAAGAGCTATTGAAGAAAAGAAGAAAGGATATGAAGTTGTAGAAAACAGGTCAGTTACTCTTTTTTGGGAGAAATATTATGAGATGGTTGAAAATAGATTTAGTGATTTAGAATTAAAAAGAATTGAAGGGCCTAGAGGAAGTGATGCAAACTGGCCAATATTTTCAACACCAATTAAAAAGATAAAAATTCTTCATAAAGCAGATAGAGGCTATGTTGATTTAACATTCCGAAGAGTATCACTATACTATTCTGAAGTTTATGATATAGTAAAAAATGTTCTTAAAGAAAATATGAAACTTAAAAAAACAGGAAAATCACTAGCAATTCGTATTGATGTACCTGAAATTGATTTTAAAAAAGATTTTGAACAGCAAGAAGAAAATGTAATTAAATGTTTAGAAGTAGTTAGAGAATTACAGGAGTTTATGAAAAAAATAGATTATAAGGAAATATTAAGATTAGCGAATAGTTAGAAAGGTATGATTATAGAATTACAATACACATGAGACAATAAAAAAGAACACCTTGTGTTAAAATAATAATAGAAAACACACACAAAGGAGTTCTTATGAAGAATATAACACAAATAATAGAATATAAAAAGAGTGTAATAAAAATTAGCATAAATAGTTAAGGATTTTAATATATGATATAATACATGTATGAATAGAATTAAATTACAAAGGAGAAAAAATGAAACACCTTGCTGTTATAGATGATTCAAAAGATTTTCTAAAAAAAATGGCATATAATATAATTTATGGGGGAAAATTTAAAAAATTAAATGTTGATAAGAGTTTATCAGATAGTTTAATAGCGAGAAGAAAGGATTCTTATGCAAAAGATATTCTTAAACTAATAAATAAAAGTAAGAACAGAGATGAATTTTCAAGTAATATTATAGATTATTTGAAATTAAAAGGACGAAATGCTTATGCAAATTCATTATTAATAGGTAATGTTACTGGAAAATATAATTTTAATAATTTTTATTATGATTCAGTTAAAGAATTAAATTTAGATGCATTTAGTAAAGATAATGAAGACTTGATTAAAGACTTAAAATCGCATTTTGTAGAATATGTTGTAAAGAATAATGAACGCAAAAATACATTTGCAGAAAGAATACAAGTTGGAAAATCACTTATGAGAGACTTGTCTCATGATTTAAATAAAGAAGAATTGGTTAAAGATTTTGATAGGGTATTAAATGGCGAAAATACAAATGATGAACATACAAAACCTGAAGTTATATCTAATTATTTAATGAAAACAATAGGTGTATATACAAAAGAAGATATAAAGGAAAATTTCGACTTTGTATTATATGATATAGATAAAGGTGATAAGAACGATATTGATGAGAGAAGAAGAAAGTATTTGTTGCACAGTAATTTATCAAACGATCAATTGGGAAAAATAGAAGAAGTAAAAGTTTTAAAACTAAGACTACAAAAAATAAATGGAGAAGTATCAGAACAATTAATATCTAGGTTAAATAATATAGAAAACAATTTAGATGAAAACATTACTGAACTTGAAGATATATATAGTGATTACGAAGTTTTATCCAGAGAAGATTTAATTGAACACTTATTTGTACCTCAAAATGATGTCACAATTGTAGAAAATGTTTCAGATTTAAAACCACAGTTGATTCACCAGTTTATAAGAAATCCAGAAAAGTTTAGAAATAAGGAAATAGAGAAAATAAAAGAAAAAATTATAAGTGAAAGATTTAATAAAAACAATACTAAAGAACTAACAGAGGATGAACAAGAGAAATTAAATGAATTAATGAATCGAGTAGATGAAAATCTAAATCAGTATAAGGTTAATTATTCGACAGATGGTAAAGGAACATCATATACTGATTCATCAGGGTTTGATAGATATAGGTCAGACACAAGTAATCAAATATCAGCATCAGTATTTGAAGGAAAAGAATTTCTTGAATCTCCAGATGTTGGAATTGTTGGAGTAGGTTTTAATGAAGAAACATTAACAACAGATGCAATTGCAATTTCTTCTAATAGTTATAAGACAACAAATAAAGGGCTTAACAATCTTGAATATAATGAAGAAAATGAATTTGAAGAAATGAGTTCTACATTTTCAGAATTAATAAGATCAAAAGGACGATCTGAAATTGTTATGCATAGAAGAGGTATGGATTTTGATACAAAAGCAAGTTATATTTTTGCAACAATAAATAGTTCTAATAAAGAACAAACAGCTGGAATAATGAATGAAATAGAACAAATTAGAAAAAAAGAAGGCTTAAAAGTTGTAATTTATGATAAATACAAAATTAGAGAATCTATGGAAAAAGACAGACAACTACAAGATAAAGAAGACAAAGAGAAAGACAAATATGAGGAAGATAGGGAGAGGTAAATTTAGTTGACTATAAATTTAGGGAATTTTTATATCCTTATTCTTGACATTGATTTATTTGAAATATAATATTATATTAATAATATTTTAGGGAGGAATAATTTATGGAAAGAAATTTTAATAAAGGAGATATTGTTCAACATTTTAAAAGAAAAACAATGACTGAAGAACAATTAAAAAAAGAACCTAACTTATACCTGTATGAAATTATTGGAATTGCAAGACATACTGAAAATAAAGAAGAAGTAATGGTATATAAACCACTATACCCAACAGAATGTATGAATGGAGTTGATTTTGTGGTAAGACCACTGGAGATGTTTATGTCAGAGGTAGATAGAGATAAATATCCAGGTATTTCTCAAAAATATCGTTTTGAATTAAAAAAAGTAGAACTTTAAAGAAGGGTTAGAAGAATAAGTAAAAGGAGACTTAAACAATGTTTAGGTCTTTTTGTATATTTAAAGAAAATTCTAGAAAAAATAATTATAGAGTTGTATAATTTTAATGTAAGGTAGAAGATGGAAGAAAAATTAAATAGATTATATTTAGAATGTATAAAAGAATTGAACATGGTGGGAATAGATATATTAGATGAAAAATATTATGGGAAAATAGATATATCTATTGCTAAGAGGAATAATAAGAGATATGGATGTTGTAGACAAGAAGAACCTGATAAGAGGTATAAGGATATAACTAAAAGAGGAAGAAAAAAGATTATAAGATATGAAAGATTTAATAAACATCATATTGAGATTAGTAAATGGGTTTTAGAACTTGAAGATAATATTATAAAAAATACAATAATACATGAACTTATACACTGTATCCCATATTGTAATAATCATGGTATAGAATTTAAAAAATATGCAAAATTAATAAACAATGCTTATGGTTATGATATATCTAGAGTTGGAGACAAGAAAAAAGATTATGAAAAAAGTAATTTAGAGTATAATGAAGGACAGAAGTATAATTATAGGGTGGTATGTAAAGGTTGCAAACAAGAATTTTATAGACAGAGAATTAATAAGGATTTTGTAAAAAAATATATTTGTGGTAAATGTAAGAGTAAGTTTGAAGTTGTTAGAATAAAATAATAGTTAAATTAGATTATAATTTGTATATTTAAAATTAATTTGATAAACTTATATATAATAATAAATTTGCAATATGATATTATATTTTGAAGTTAAGGATATGAGATGTAAAATATTTTAAAAAGGAAGTGATTGAAATGAATACTAAAAAGAAAGATCATTTACCATTATTTGGAGTAGGACCATTAATTGTTTTACCACAAGTAATCTTAACAATTATAGGGGTTACATTAGAAAAAAAGGGTATTCTTATTGATTGGAAATTTAATATACTTAAGATTCCAATGCTGATATGTGGAATAGCTTGTATATGTTTAGGAATTATATTATGGCATGGAGCAAACTTTAAATGCAAGATAGATATACATATACAAAAAAATGAACTTGTAACAGATGGAGTATATGGTATTGTTAGAAATCCTATATATAGTGCGTTTTATCTATTATGTTTAGGAATAATACTTGTTGAAAATAATCTGATATTACTTATAATACCAGTATTAGGATATGTATATATGACAATTATTTTAAAGAATACTGAAGAAAAATGGCTATATAGACTATATGGAGAAAAATACAAAGAATATTGCAAAAAAGTAAATAGGTGTATACCTATGATTAAAATAAAAAATGGAGGGATTTAAAATGATAAAATTAGTATTAGTAAGACATGGACAAAGCATGTGGAATCTAGAAAATAGGTTTACAGGTTGGACAGATGTTGAACTTTCAGAACAAGGAATAAAAGAAGCAAAAGAAGCAGGTAAAGTGTTAAAAGAAAAAGGATTTAATTTTGATGTAGCATATACATCTGTTTTAAAAAGAGCAAATGATACATTAAAATATATTTTAGAAGAATTAGGAGAAGAAAATATACCTGTAAAGAAAAGTTGGAGATTAAATGAAAGACATTATGGTGCACTTCAAGGATTAAATAAAGATGAAACAAAAGAAAAATATGGAGCAGAACAAGTGTTACTTTGGAGAAGAAGTACAGATGTAAGACCACCAGAATTATCTAAAGATGATAAAAGATATCCAGGAAATGATCCTAAATATAGTGATTTAAAAGAAAATGAATTACCAACAACAGAAAATTTAATTGATACTATAAAAAGGGTTATGGAATATTGGAATTCAGATATAAAGAAAGATCTAGAAGCAGGAAAAAGAGTAATAATTGCAGCACATGGAAATAGTCTAAGAGGTCTTATAAAATATCTTGATAATATGACAGATGAAGAAATAATAAAACTTGAACTACAAACAGGTAATCCAATATGTTATGAATTAGATGATAATTTAAAACCTATAAAACATTATTATCTAAAATAATAAATATGTATAGAAAATGTAAGAAATGTTGAAATTAGTATAAATATTGATATAATGAAGATATAATCAAAAAAGGAGAGTTATATGGAAGACGAAGAAAAGAAAGATAACAATACATTTAAAGATGGATTAAAAAAAGGAGCAGTAGGTTTTGTTAAAGCAATATTTGATTATATTAAAGGTATTTTAGCATTATTATTAATATTATTAGGATTATCAGCATTTAGATTAATAGAAAGGGAAACAACATATTTACCAATTGGAATTATATTAATAATATTAGGATTAATGGCAGCACCAAGAGTAAGTGAAATGACTAAAAAATTTGAAAAATATACAAAATACAAGATATTTATAGTTATTGCACTTACAGTAATTGCAGTATTATTATTTATGCTAGCAGGATACAGGATGTCAAATTAACTATAGATAAAAAGAATTATCAGAATTATTGTTTTGATAATTCTTTTTTATATTGAATTATTAATTTAAAAGAATATAATCTGTATTAAAGAGGTTTGATTTTAATATATAATTATATAGGATTAGGAGGAGAAGAATGAATATTATTGATATAAAAAAAGAGGAAAAAGAAGTTATATTATTAATACATCCTATGTTATCATCTGCAAAGGGAATGAAGGAGGAAATAGTAGATAGAGTAGGAGGGGATTATAGATATATACTTCCCGATTTATCTGCACATGGTGAAACTAGAGGAGAGTATAATTCAGTAGATATAGAGGCAAAAAATATTGAAAAATACCTTCTAGAAAATGGGATTAGTAAAGTGCTTTTAGGATATGGAGCATCTTTAGGTGGAGTAATATTACTGAAAATGCTTGAAAATAAGAAAATACATTTTGAAAAATGTATTTTTGAGGGGTGTAGTTTATGGGAAAATGTATCTTTGATTGAATTTGTGCTAAAAAGGGTATTTATATGGAAACATAGAAAAGCATTGAAAGATAATAAGCTAGCAATAGAAAAGATAACAAAATTATATGGAAAAAGAGCCGGAATAGCAATGTCTAATACTTTTATACAAATGAGTGAACAAAGTATTAAAAATATAATACATGATTGCTCAAATGTGAATATACCTAAACTTTCTAAGGAAGAACAAGAAAAATGTATTTTTTGCTATGGAGAAAATGAATTTGATTTAAAAGGAGCTAAAAAAGTAATACCTAAAAAACTTCCATATGTTGAGCTTAAAATATGGAAGGGGTGTCATCACTGTGAAAGGATTACGAAGGATAATGAAAAATATTGTGATTTTTTAAAAGAAGAATTAAAATAGATATTTAAAATAACAAGAATTTAAAAGATATGTTATATAATTATAATATATCTTTTTTTAATATCTAAAATATGATAGATTTA
>CALIMU010000168.1 GCA_938045355.1 uncultured Clostridium sp.
GTAAAATAATTATAATATGTGATAATAAATATATATGATTGTTTTAACAAGTATATTTTTTAGGGGAGGATTATTATGAAAAAACAGATAAAAGTTATTCCAAGAACATTACCAGGGTTTATGGAACTTAAGCCAAATGAACAAATATTATTTAATCAAATAAAGGAAAAGATAGAAGAATCATATAAAAGATTTGGATTTTTACCACTTGATACACCAATTTTAGAGTTATCAGAAGTATTACTTGCAAAAGCAGGGGGAGAAACAGAAAAACAAATTTACCGTTTTACTAGAGGTGATGATTTAGCAATGAGATTTGATCTTACAGTACCATTAGCTAAATATGTATCTAAAAATTATGGAGAATTACAATTTCCATTTAGAAGATATCAAATAGGTAAAGTATATAGAGGAGAAAGACCACAAAAAGGTAGATTTAGAGAATTTTATCAAGCAGATATTGATATTATAGGAGATGGAGAACTTTCTATTATGAATGATGCTGAAATTCCAAGCATTATTTATACAACTTTTAAGAACTTAGGATTTGATGATTTTACTATTCGTATTAATAATAGGAAAATTCTTAATGGATTATTTGAATATTTAAATATTGTTGAATTATCAACAGAAATAATGAGAATTATTGATAAGTTAGAAAAAATTGGAAAAGAAAATGTAAAATTAGAGCTTTTAAAGTTAAATATTAAAGAAGAAATTGTAGATAAGATTTTAGAATTTATTTCTATATCTGGAAATAATGAAGAAAAAATTGAAGCACTTGAAAAATTAAATATTAAAAATGAAGTTTTTGAAAAAGGATTTTTTGAATTAAAAGAAGTTATAAAATATATTAGACTTTTTGGCGTTCCAGAAGGAAATTTTAGCATTGATTTAACAATTGCAAGAGGACTTGATTATTATACAGGAACAGTATATGAAACATTTTTAGATAACTATAGGGAAATAGGAAGTGTTTGTTCTGGTGGAAGATATGATAATTTAGCAGAAAATTATACTGATAAATCCCTTCCAGGAGTAGGTATTGCAATAGGTGTAACAAGATTATTTGATCAACTTAATGACTTAAAATTAATAAAAACAGAAAAAGAATCAATTTCAGATGTTTTAGTTATTTCTACATCTGATGATGTTTCAGAATGTCTACCAATTGCTAATACTTTTAGAAAAGAAGGAATTAATACAGAAGTATATATGAATGATAAGAAAATGAAAGCAAAATTTAAATATGCAGATAGATTAAAAATTCCATATGTAGCTATAATTGGTGAAGATGAACTAAAGGAAAATAAGGTTTCATTAAAAAACTTGGTAACTGGAAAACAAGATACAATTAATGTACAAGAAGCAGTTGAAATCCTTAAAGAATATAATAAATAAAGTATTTAGAAGAAAAAATCAAAAGTTAAAAAATAAATATCTTAAAATTAAAAAAAGTTAGAAATTTACATAAAGATATTTGTTTTATAATTAATATATGTTATAATTGAATTGTTCATATATTTTAGTTTATATGAACAATAGATGGAAAGGTGTCTATTATGGCGAAAAAACTAAATAATACTACAAATAAGAAAATTATATTAGAAATTTTCCAAAATAGTGATAAACCACTAATAGTTGAAGATATATCAAAAAAAATGTTTGAAAAAACAGGAAAAAAAATGATTCTATCTACAATATATAGAAATCTAAAAAACATGGAAGATGTTGGGATTTTGAAAAAAATATTTAATCAAGACGGATCATATATGTACATCCTAAAGGGTGAAAATAGTAGTAAAGCAGAAATAGAATGCAGAAAATGCCATAAAACAGTAGAAATAAAAGAAGACACTTTAAAGGAAGCAGAAAAAACACTTGAAAAATTAGGGTTTTCGCTTTCAGAAAACATTCACCTAACAGGAGAATGTGAAGACTGCAAAAAAATATAATTTGCAGATTAAAATTAGTTAATAGTATTAATACTATTATTATTAATTTTTTAATTTTATTAGGGCAATGAAATGCCCATCATACTTTTCTTTTCGGAGCGATTAAAGCTCCATATAAATTATACAATTACAATAAAAAAAGATTAATCTAATTATTTGTATTTGTGAAATAAAAGAGCAATATCATTTATGATATGGCTCTTTTTTTATAATTCTAAAACTTCTGTAAATTTGTTCTAATAATATAAGTCTAAATAATTGATGTGGAAATGTTAATTTTGAAAAGCTTAAAAGAATGTTTGATTTTTTTAATATATTTCCGAGAAAGTCCATATGATCCACCTATAATAAAAGTGATTGTGGAATATCCTGTTATTGTTAGATAATTAATATTATCTGCAAGTTCTTCAGAAGTTAATTGTTTTCCAGTTAATGCTAAAGAAATTATATAATCTTTATCATTAATATGTTTTAAAATCTTATTTTCTTCTTTAGTCTTAATTATTTCAATTTCTTCTGAATTTGGATTTTGAATAAAATTTTCATCCATAACTTCAATAATATCTAAATTACAATATTTACTTAATCTTTTTGAATATTCGCTTATTCCACTTATTATATATTTCTCTTTAATTTTACCAACACATATTATTTTAATTTTCACTTAATATTTCTCCTAATATTTTTAAATTTTAAATAGTTTT